>CAYZPZ010000136.1:0-5439 GCA_964480205.1 uncultured Conexibacteraceae bacterium | reverse complement strand
AGACCTCGGCGTAGCGCTCGCCCGCGGACTTGCGGTACTGGGGGTCGTTCTCGGCGGCGACCACCCGGATGCAGTCGGCCGGGCAGGCGGCGGCGCAGAGCGAGCAGCCCACGCACTTCTCCAGGCCGGTGTCCTCGAAGGAATGCAGCTTGTGCCGCCCGCGGAAGCGCTGGTAGACGGGGGTCTTCTCCTCCGGATACTCGAGGGTGACCGGGCCTTCGATGATCCGCGCGAAGGTGGTGCGAAGTCCCTTCAGGGTGGCCCCGAAGATGCGGTAGGCGCCCCCGGCGCCACCCGGCTCGGGTCCGCGCTGGACCGAGATCACGTCGGCGGAGTCGAGGTAGGGGAACTGCTCCCAGTCCGTCTTGTCGACGTTCAATCTCGCCTCCATCAGAGCACCGTGACCAGGATCGCAGTGGCCATGACGTTGAGCGTGGCGATCGGCAGCATCACCTTCCAGCCGAAGCTCATCAGCTGGTCGTAGCGCAGGCGCGGCAGCGTGGCCCGCACCCAGATGAAGAGCAGCACGAACCCCGTCGTCTTCGCCAGCATCCAGATCGGATCGAGCCAGCCCGGCCCGGGCCCCTGCCAGCCGCCGAGGAAGAAGGTGACGGCGATTGCGGAGACGACGAACATCTCCAGGTACTCGGCCAGCAGGAACGAGCCGAAGCGCATTCCTCCGTACTCGGTCTGGTAGCCCTGGACGAGCTCGGCATCGGCCTCGGGAAGGTCGAAGGGCGCCCGGTTGGTTTCGGCGAAGCCGGCCACCAGGAAGACCAGGAAGCCGACGAACTGGGGGACGATGTACCAGACCTCGCCCTGGGCGTGGACCACGTCCACCAGCGACAGCGAGCCGGCCATCATCACGACCCCGAGCAGGGCCAGCCCGGCGGCGATCTCGTAGGAGATCAGCTGCGCCGCCGAGCGCATCGAGCCGAGGAAGCTGTACTTGGAGCCCGAGGACCAGCCGGCCAGCAGCAGCCCGTAGAAGGCGAATGAGCTGAAGGCGAAGAAGTAGAGGATCCCGATCGAGACGTCGATGCCGTAGAAGCCGACTCCGTCCTTGACGTCGCCGAAGGGGATGATCGCCAGGGTGATGATCGCCGAGAAGATCACGATCGCCGGGGCGATCGCGAACAGGGTGGGCACGGCCGCGGCCGGGCGGAACTTCTCCTTGCCGGCCAGCTTGACGATGTCCGCGAGCGGCTGGAGCAGGCCGACCGGCCCGACGCGGTTGGGCCCGTAGCGGTTCTGGAAGCGGCCGATCAGCTTCCGCTCGACCAGGGTGAGCACGGGGACGAGCGAGAACACGGCGAGGAAGATGACCAGGGACTTGACCACCATCACCCAGGTGGCCTCGGTGAAGGTGACGTCGGCGATCGGCACGCTCATCGCCTCGCCACCTCGATCCGGCGCGGGACGCCGTTGGCGAGCACGTTGGCGTTCTGATCGGTGGTGCCCTCGATCAGGAAGGCGGCGCCCTCCTGGATCCGCTCGCGGATCGCCACCGTCGCCTCGACCCGGTGCCCGTTGGCCGAGACCGTGACCTGGTCGCCGTTCGCCAGCTCGAGCTGCTCGGCGTCGGCCGCCGAGAGCTCCAGCTTCTGCTTCGGCATCAGGAAGCGGATCGCCGGGTTCCGCTCGGTGACCTCGGTCGCCCAGAGGTCGCGGTAGGTGCCCAGCAGGAGGCCGCCGTTCTCGCTTGGAGGGGCCGCCGCCGTCGGTTCGGCTGCTGAGGTGACGATCGCCGGCGTCCACGAGGAACCCGGGTCGCGCTCCTGCCAGCGCAGGCCCCGTCCGCCGATCTCCTCATAGGCAGTGGGGCCGTAGAAGGGAACCTCGGAGCAGACGGCGGCGAAGACATCCTCGGCCCGGTCGAGGCCCGGGTCGTGGCCGGTGGCCGCGGAGATGTCGGCCAGGACCCGCCAGCCGGGCCGGACCTGCTCGGGATGCGGGACGTTGGGGCGCAGGCGCTGCAGGCGGCCGTCGGTGTGGGTGACGACGCCCTCCTTCTCGGCGTGGGTCTCGGCCGGCAGCACCAGGTCCGCGTGCTTGGTGGACTCGTCGTCGAACATCGCGATCGAGACCACGAAGGACCCAGAAAGCGCCTCGCGCCAGCCGGCCGAGTCGGGGTAGTTGCGGACGGGGTCGGAGTTGACCAGCAGCAGGGTGCCGAGCTCGCCCGACCGCAGCGAGTCCTTGATCTCGCCGGCGTTGCTCCCGCGGCCGGCGGCGCTGAACCCGGGTCCAGACCCCGGTAGGCAGCCGACCTCGCGCAGGCCGCGCCCGTTCGCCTCCTCGGGTACCTCGAGCAGTCCGGGTCCGATCCGCCCCTGCATGCCGAGGGCACGGGCGATCTCGCGCAGCTTGGGGACCGCCCCGGGCTCGCGCCACAGCCGCTCGCCCCAGACGATCACCGGATCGGGGATCGAGCTGAGCAGCTCGGCGATCGCGGCGACCTGCTTGGCCCGCGCCCCCCGCGGCTCGCTCTCCTCCCCGGCAAGGGCCGCGGCCAGGGCCCGGATGAAGCCGGCGGCATCGCCGGGCGGGTAGCGCACCGCCTCAGCAGCGCCGCCGTCCAGCGCGGTCGGCCGCTCGGAGGCGACCACCAGCTTGGCCTCGTTCCGCCGCACCGCCTTGCGAATGCGCAGGTCCAGGATCGGCATCTCGTGCAGCGGGTCGGTGCCGAGCACCAGGATCGCGCCCGCGTAGTCCAGGTCGCTGATCTTGGCCGTGAGCTCGGGACGGGAGAGCTCGGCCGCCACGCCCGGGTCGACCGGGTTCGGGGAGGAGTCGATCGCCTCCGAGCCGGCGCCGCGAATCAGCCTCTGGACCAGCCAGCCCTCCTCGTTGGAGGTGCCGCCGCCCACCAGCGCCGCCGACTTCGACCCCGCGGAGCGGAGCCGGTCGGCCACTCGTCCCACCGCGTCCTCCCATGAGATCGGGGTAAGCGAGCCGTCGCCGCCACGGACCATCGGCTGGGTGATGCGCTCGGGCGAGCTGAACATCTGGAAGGCGAAGCGCCCCTTGTCGCAGAGCCAGCCATCGTCGACCGCGTGGTTGTCGCGCGCCAGCACCCGCATCACCCGCTCGTCGCGGACCGTGAAGCGCACGTTGCACTGGCTCGGACAGACCGTGCAGACCGAACCGGCCTGCTCGATGTCCCAGGGACGGGCGCGGAAGCGGTAGGTGTAGGTGGTGAGCGCGCCCACCGGGCAGAGCTCGATGATGTTGCCGTGGAAGGGGGCGATGTAGGGGCGCTCGTCGAAGGTGCCGACGAAGCTCTTGTCGCCCCGCTCCAGCAGGTGTAGCTGCTCGTCCTCGGCCACCTCCTGGCTAAAGCGGACGCAGCGGTAGCAGAGGATGCAGCGCTCGCGGTCGATCGCCACCAGCGGCGAGAGCTCGAGCGGCTTCTGGAAGTGGCGCTTGGGATCGGTGAAGCGGCTCTTGCCCGGCCCCCAGCCCATCGCGATGTCCTGCAGGGGGCACTCCCCGCCCTTGTCGCAGACCGGGCAGTCCAGCGGGTGGTTGACCAGCAGGAACTCGACCACCGCGTTCTGGGCCTCCTTGACCTGGTCGGTCTGGGTGTAGACGACCATGCCGTCGCGGGCCGGGGTGGAGCAGGCGGTCTGCAGCTTGGGGATCCCCTCGATCTCGACCAGGCACATGCGGCAGGCGCCGACCGGGTCGCCCAGCTTCGGCTCGTAGCAGAAGACCGGGATCTCGACGTCGCCCTGCTTGGCGGCGTCGACCAGCATCGTGCCCTCGGGGGCGACGACCTCGCGGCCGTCGACCACCAGCGTCACCGCGTTGCGGATCGGCTGGCTCATCCGGCGCCCCCCGAGCCGCCGCCGGTTCCGGCCATCGACATGTGCCCGCCCTCGCGCTCGGCCCGGCGGGCGATCGCCCCCGCGGAGTCGGCGCCGTTGCCGTTGAAGGAGGGCACCCCGCGCTCCAGCGCTTCGTCGAACTCCGAGCGGAACTTCTGGATCATCGATCCGACGGGCATCGCCATCGAATCGCCCAGCACGCAGAGGCAGTTGCCGATGATGTTGGTCTGCACCGCGGCGATCGTCTCCAGGTCGATCGGCGTGGCCTCGCCGCGGATCAGCCGTTCCAGCACCTTCACCGTCCAGTTGGTGCCCTCGCGGCAGGGCGTGCACTTACCGCAGGACTCGTGGTGATAGAAGCGCGCGGTGCGCAGCGCCAGCTCGACCACGTTGGTGCGCTCGTCGAAGACGATGATCGAGCCCGAGCCCAGCATCGAGCCGGCCTCGGCCATCGCCTCGAAGCTGTAGGGCAGATCCAGTCCCTCCTCGGCGGTCAGCACCGGCGCCGAGGAGCCGCCCGGAAAGAAGCCCTTGACCTTGCGGCGCCCGACCGTGCCGCCGGCCAGCCCGTTGATGAGCCGCCGCACCGGGATCCCCAGCTCGACCTCGTAGTTGCCGGGCTTGCGCACGTCGCCCGACACCGAGACGACCTTGGTTCCGGGCGACTGCTCGGTGCCGAAGCCCTTGAACCAGTCGGCGCCCGAGGCGACGATGTGGGGGACGCAGCAGAGCGTCTCCACGTTGTTGATCAGGGTGGGCCCGTCGTAGAGGCCCTGGACCGCGGGGAAGGGCGGCTTCAGCCGGGGGTTGCCGCGCTTGCCCTCGAGCGAGTCCAGCAGCGCGGTCTCCTCGCCGCAGATGTAGGCGCCGGCCCCGCGGTGGACCACCAGCTCGACCTGCTCGCCGGTGCCGAGCACGTCGGCGCCGAGGAAGCCCGCCTCGTATGCCTCTTCGACGGCGCGGTCGAGGATGTCGCCCTGCAGGTCGTATTCGCCGCGGATGAAGATGAAGCAGCGGTTGGCGCCGGCGGCGCGGGCGGCGATCGCGATCCCCTCGATCAGCTGGTGGGGGTTCTTCTGCATCAGCTCGCGGTCCTTGAAGGCGCCGGGCTCAGACTCGTCGGCGTTGCAGACCAGGTACTTCTCCATCTCGCCGCGAGGCAAGAACGAGGCCTTCTTGCCCATCGAGAAGCCCGCCCCGCCCCGGCCGCGCAGTCCCGAGGCCTCGAGCTCGGAGAGCACCTCGTCCGGCGCCATTTCCTTGAAGGCGCGGCGGATCGCCTCGTAGCCCCCGAGCCGCTTGTAGGTGCGGATCGAGGCCAGGTCGGGCTCGTCGACGTTGCGGAAGAGCATCCGGGTCTCGCTCGCCGCCCTCGCCATCAGCGCCTCCTCGCCGATTTAGGCCGCGGCCGCTTCGGCTTGTTCAGCGGGTGCTTGGTGAGGCGCTTGTCGGCCGGGGCGCGCTTGCCGCCGGCGGCGCCGCGCTCCTCCAGGCGCTTACGCGGAAGCACCTCCTCGCCGGTTCGAAGCTGCTCGATCACCTCGATCGCGTCGGCCTCGTCCAGCGGGCCGTAGTAGCGCTGGTCGATCGAGGCCATCGGGGCGATATC
>CAYZPZ010000135.1:0-5457 GCA_964480205.1 uncultured Conexibacteraceae bacterium | reverse complement strand
TGTTAAGCACGCCGCCAGCGTTCGTCCTGAGCCAGGATCAAACTCTCCATAAAAAGTGTGGCGTGACCTGACTAGGCAAGCCACAAGAGAGTTGTCATGTCTGACTCAATCGTTGCCACCGCGTACACAGTGCGGCGGCAGACATGACGGAGTTTCAGTACCCCACCCGAGTGCATCTTCGGGCGGGGCGGACGCGAGCGACCAAGGGCCTGTGGCCCCTCGTCGCGCGCTGCTCAGTTTTCAAAGACCACCTTGCGTGAGCGACGGGTCTCGCCGCTTCGCGCCTCCGCTTCAACTCACGAAAAAGGCCCCTCGCCAGAGGGGCCCGTGTATGGGGCCGGCCGAGGTCTCGACCAGCTTGGGCTCCTCTCTACGAGGCTGCTCCTTTCGTGATCCGAAGCAAGAGCGACCGCTGAGTATAGCCACACCCCGGCAGCAAGTCCAGGCACGGAGCACGCCTGGCCCCGGCCACCGCGAACCCCCCGCTATTCGTCCCTTTCGGGCGTCGATTCTAGCCCCGCGGCACCGACACGAAGCGGCGCTTTCCGGCCTGCAGCACCTTACCCGCCAGCCGCGAGAGCGGCACGTCGAGGGGCTCGGCGGGGACGGTCTCGCCGTCGAGCTTGATCCCGCCCTGCTTCAACAGCCGCCTCGCCTCGCTGGTGCTGAGCTCGAAGGCGGCGGCGAGCAGGGCGGGCAGGTGCACCTCCGACTCGACTCCGTCGCTCAGCTCCAGCCCCTCGATCGCCCCCAGGTCGAGCTCCGCCACGTCCTCGGGGATCTCCCCCCGCTTGTGGATGCGATCGAAGTGGGCCTCGGCCGCCTCCCCCGCGCCCGCGCCGCAGAAGCGGTCCACCAGCCTGCGCGCCAGCGAGCGCTTCGCCTCCACCGGGGGTGCTGCCCCGGGTGGGTCCTCCCCCAGCAACAGCTCGTAGTAGGCGCCCATCGCCTCGTCGGGGATGCTCATCAACTTCCCGAACATCTCCTCGGGCGGATCCGTGACCCCGACGTAGTTCCCCGCCGACTTGCTCATCCGCTCCACCCCGTCGAGGCCGGGGAGGATCGGCATGGTCAGGATCGACTGCCCCGGCTGTCCGTAGGCCTGCTGCAGGTCCCGGCCGAGCAGCAGGTTGAAGGTCTGGTCCGTCCCCCCCAGCTCGACGTCGGCCCGGACCGCGACCGAGTCGAAGCCCTGGAGGATCGGATAGAGCAGCTCGAGCACCGAGAGCGGCCTTCCCTCGTCCATCCGCCTGCGGAAGTCCTCGCGCACCAGCAGCTGAGCCACCGTCACCCGTCCCACCAGCTCGAACAGCTCGGCGACCGGCATCTCCAGCCACTCGCTGTTGTGCCGCACCTCGGTGGCGCTCGCGTCGAGCACCTTGAAGGCCTGCTCCTGGAAGGTCCGGGCGTTGGCCTCGATCTGCTCGACCGAAAGCGGCGGGCGGCGCGTGTCCCGGCCGCTGGGATCGCCCACCCGGGCGGTGTAGTCACCGATGATCAGCACGACCGTGTGGCCGGCGGCCTGGAACTGGGCGAGCTTGTTGAGCAGGACCACGTGCCCGAGGTGGATATCCGGGGCGGTCGGGTCGATGCCGAACTTCACTCTCAGCGCCTGGCCTCGCCGGAGCTGCTGGGCCAGCGCGCCAGCCGGCAGGACCGCCTCGGCCCCACGCGTCAGCACGCCCGCATCAGGCGCGGAATCCATCATGAGGCCAATGCTAGACTGCGGCCTTCCGCCTGGCCGGGCGCGCTTGGCTGTGCGTGTCCGAAGGCCATGGCACGAGCACCTCCTCCCCTCGGGGGCCGGCCGGGCAGGGGGCTCACCCCACCCGCGCACGGCGCACCGACTTAGATGACCGACGACTTCGACTTCGATTTCGACGTCAACCGCGGCGGCTCCTCCTCGGGCACGCGGCCGACGCCGGACGCTGACCCTCCGGAGGGCTCGCCCGCTGACGGCAACGGCGCGGACGGCGCGCCCGGCCCCTTCGAGGGGCTGGACCTCGATCTCGATCGACCCTCTTCGCCCCGCCGGCGCCGCCGGTCGGCGGGCTTCCGCGCCAAGCGGGGGAACGGCGCGCGACGCAGGGCCTCCGCCCCGCCCTCCCGGGAGGCACCCCCCGAGGACGGCCGCAACGGCGGGGGCGAGGACTGGCTCAGCCTCACCGACGACGATCTGGGGCGGGCCGACCTCGACTCGATCGCCCCGCCCGATTCCGGCCCCGCCGGACCGCCCACGCCCGCCGAGGGCCGGGCGCTGGCCCGCAGCGCCCGGCGCCGCGCCACCGGCCGGGACGCGGTCGACGGGGACGATGACTTCGAGGCGCTGCTGGAACGCCAGCCCCAGAAGAGCGAGGTGGCCAGGCGCAGCGCCGCGATCGTCTACGGGCTGAGGGGGCTGCTCGACGACGGCAAGCAGCGCCTGCGGGGGGGCGCCCGCACCCTGCGGGATGGCACCTCCGCCGTGCGCGGCACTCGCAACGGCCTCTCGGCTCTGCGCGAGCGCGTTCCCTCCCCCCTTCGCCCCGCCCCCTCGGACGGCGGCGTCCCACCCCCGCGCCTGCCGAAGCGACTCGGCTCGCGTCGGCCTCGCAAGCCGCAGCCGGGGCGGATCAAGAAGCTGCGTCTGGCGATCATCGTGGTCGGCGTGGCCGCCCTGGCAATGGTCTCGACCGTGTTCGGGATGATGATGGCGGTAGCCGGCGACCTGCCCCAGCTCGAAAACGAGGCCCAGTACAAGGCCGCCCAGAACAGCGAGGTGTTCGACTCCGAGGGCCGCAAGGTCGGCACCCTGCTCTCCAACACCCAGCGCCGGCTGGTCGAGTCCGAGGACATCTCCCCCTACATCAAGCAGGCCGTGGTGGCGATCGAGGACGAGCGCTTCTACGAGCACCGCGGCGTCGACTTCCAGGGGATCGCCCGCGCGGTCGTCGCGGACCTGATGCCCGGCGGGGCCACACAGGGCGCATCGACAATCACCCAGCAGTTCGTCAAGAACGCACTCGAGGCTCAGGACAGCCGGACCGTCTTCCAGAAGCTGCGCGAGTCCGCCTATGCCTACCACCTCGAGCGGCAGTGGGACAAGGACAAGATCCTCACCCAGTACCTGAACACGATCTACTTCGGCGAGGGCGCTTACGGGATCGAGAGCGCGGCGCGGACCTACTTCGGAAAGCAGCATCCCGAGTGCCTGGCGGAGGGTGCCGACCCCTGCGCCAGCGAGCTCCGACCCGAGGAGGCCGCAATGCTCGCGGGGATCATCTCCTCGCCATCGGCGGCGTCCCCCCGAGCCAACCCCGAGGGCGCACCCGCGCGTCGCAATCTCGTCCTCCAGAAGATGACCGAGCAGGGCTACATCACCGCGGAGGAGTACGAGGACGCGGCGTCGAAGGCACTCCCCGCCGCCTCCGACATCCAAAAGCCCGACGAGGACTCGCTCTCGCCCTACTTCACCTCGTGGCTGCGCCAGCAGCTGGTCGACCGCTACGGCGCCGGCAGAGCGTTCAGCGGGGGCCTCGATGTGCACACCACGATCAACCTCGACATGCAGCAGACCGCGGAGGAGATCGCCTACAACACCCTCTCCGGAATCGAGCCCACAGCCTCGGTGGTGGTGCTGGAGAACCACACCGGCGCCGTCAAGGCGATGGTCGGCGGCAACGACTTCGAGGAGGAGCCGTTCAACCTGGCCACCAACGGCCAGCGCCAGCCCGGGTCAGCCTTCAAGCCGTTCGTGCTCGCCGCCTACCTGGCGAACGGCGGATCCTCCGGCGACGTCTTCCCCTCCGCCGAGAAGACCTTCATCGTCCCCAACTCCGCCGGCAAGGAGCGCTTCACCGTCCAGAACTACGAGGAGAAGTACTTCGGCAGCGCCAGCGTCGCCACCGCCACCAAGTACTCCGACAACTCGGTCTTCGCCGAGATGGGCCTCGGACAGCCCCCCGGCAAGCGCGGTCCCCTGGGAGGGATCAAGAAGGGGCCGCGCAAGATCGCCCAGCTCGCCGAGGCGATGGGAATCCAGACCGACGTCGACGAGGTACCCGCGATCACCCTGGGCGCGCCGTCGATCGGCTTCACGCCGCTGGAGATGGCCCACGCCTTCAACACGATCGCCGCCGACGGCAAGCGGGTCGGCGGGACCCTGGACAGCGTCCCCGGCAACAAGGAGCTGGGCCAGCTCGCCCCGGTCGGAATCTCGAAGATCGTCGCGCCCAACGGCGAGGTCGAGGAGAAGAACGAGGTCAAGACCCAGCGCGCCCTGCCCGAGAACGTCGCCGAGACCGTGAAGGATCTGCTGCAGGGACCGGTCAGCTCCGGCGGCACCGGCACCCGGGCCCAGACCCCGGGCGACGAGTGGGGCAAGACGGGGACCACCGAGAACAACGGTGACGCCTGGTTCTGCGGCGGCACCGAGCACCTCACGGCCTGCGTCTGGGTCGGCCATGCGCAGAACAACACCCCGATGGAGACCGAGTTCGGCGGTCTGCCCGTCGACGGCGGAACCTACCCAGCCCTGATCTGGGGCTCGATCATGACCCGGCTCGAGCAGATCTACTCCGATCTGCTCTCCGAGCGCGAGGCCGCGAAGGAGGACGAGGACGATTCCTCCGAGAGCACCTCCGACAGCTACGGCGGTTCCTCGTCGGGCGGTGGCAGCACCGGGTCGTCCGGCTCAACCGGTTCCACGGACTCCAGCGGCTCCGGCGGCGGGGGCGGCGGCCAGCAGCAGTCCTCCCCCGCGCCCTCCGGTGGCGGCGGCGGCTCAGCTGGCGGCGGCGGGGTCGGCGCCGGGCTCTAGGGGTCGCAAGCTCGCTGTACTTCGGAGCGGCGGCTTTTGCCGCCGCGACTTGTGTGGGGCGAGCGCATGCGACCCCGCCTGATGGCGAAGCCGGTTAGGCGGCTCGGCGAATCGCCTCCGGCCACGGCCGTGAGACGTGGCGGCTGCCGGCGGCGCAATAGCGCCAGGGATGCTCGACCGCCTTGGTGATCCCGATCCGGGTTCCCGTGATCACGTCGCTGCCGCGCCACGCAGGCCCCGGGGCTGAGATCCGAAACGGCGGCGCGGACAGCTCGGCGCCGTTCAGCTCGAGGCCGACCCCGAGCGCCTCGGTCAGCTTGCCCGGACCCGAGCAGAGCTCCTCGGGCTCGGTGCGCCTCCGCCGCGCCCGCATCAGCTCGATGCCGGCGCTTGGCTCCAGCGCCCTGATCAGCACCGCCGCGGCATCGCCGGTGGGCTCGGCGACGAAGTTGAGCAGGCTGTGGATGCCGTAGGAGAGATAGACGTAGGCGCGCCCGGGCGGGCCGAACAGGACGCGGTTTCGGGGGGTCGGACCGCCATAGGCGTGGCAGGCGGGGTCGGTGGCGTCGTAGGCCTCGGTCTCGACGATCACCCCGGCGGTCTTCCCCACCGCCAGCTCGCAGCCGATCAGCTCGCGCGCCACCACGTGCACGGAGCGC
>CAYZPZ010000134.1:0-5484 GCA_964480205.1 uncultured Conexibacteraceae bacterium | reverse complement strand
GCCGACTGCCTGGTCACCCCCTGCCCGCTCTGCCACCTCAACCTCGACATGCAGCAGCCCGAGGCGGCGAAGGTGGTCAACCGCGATCTCGGGCTGGCGGTCCTCCACCTGCCACAGCTGATCGGGCTGGCGCTCGGCTTCCAGCCGAAGCAACTCGGCATGGGCAAGCACATCGCCTCGACCGAGTGGGTCGAGGAGCGACTCGAGCCGGTCGCGGCTTGAGCCGACTCGACCGCTGATCCCCGAAGCCCCACTCCTGACGTGACCGACCCGTACACCTCCGGGGAGCTCGAGACCCCCGAGCACTTCCTGCGCCCGTGGCTGCGCTCAGACCGCCCCACGGCGCGCGCGATCGGCCGGCCGCTGGAGCGGTTCACGTTGCTGGAGGTGAGCAGCACCGCGGTCCTGCTGCTGGGGGCGATCTCCGCGCTCGTCTGGGCGAACATCTCCACCGGCGGCTACGAATCGGCCTGGAGCACCGAGCTCACGCTCGGGATCGGCGAGCTCGAGCTGAGCGAGTCCCTGCGCAGCTGGGTCAACGACGGCCTGATGGCCGTCTTTTTCTTCCTGATCGCGCTCGAGGTCAAGCGGGAGACCATCGCCGGGACGCTCAGCAACCGGCGCCTCGCCGCGGCCCCGATCGCCGCGGCGATCGGCGGGATGGTGGTCCCGGCGCTGGTCTACCTCGCGGTCAACGCAGCCGGCGGCGGCGAGCTCGATGGCTGGGCCGTTCCGGTGGCAACCGACGTGGCCTTCGCCCTGGGCGTACTGGCCCTTATCGGGAGGATGGCCCCAAGTCCCCTGCGCGCCTTCCTGCTCACCGTGGCGATCGTCGACGACGTCGGCACCATCCTCGTGATCGCGCTGTTCTTCAGCGAAGGAATCGCCCTCGCCTGGCTGGCCGCCGCCGTCGCGAGCGTGCTCGCAATCCTCGCGCTGCGCCGCCTGCACGTCCGCAGCCTGGCTCCCTACGTGGTGCTGGCGCTGGTGCTTTGGACCAGCATGCACGAGTCGGGGGTGCACGCCACCATCGCCGGAGTGCTGCTGGGCCTGCTCACCCCCCTGCACCCCTTCCATCCTCCCGAGGCGACCTCCGAGGTGATCTCGGACCAGCTGACGAAGCTGAGGGACAGCGAGGAGGACGAGGTCGGCGAGGAGACGATGCGACAGGTGGTGCTGCTCGCCGACGAGGCCCGCTCGCCGGTGACGCGGATGGAGGACGCGCTGCACCCCTGGACAGCCTTCCTGATCCTTCCCCTGTTCGCGCTCGCCAACGCGGGCGTGCCGATCAGCTTGGACGGCCTCGGCGACGTGGTCACCGGGCCGATCGGACTCGGCATCATCCTCGGGCTGGTGCTCGGCAAGCCGCTTGGGCTGGTGCTCGCGACCTCGCTCGCGGTGCGCTTCGGCGGCGCGCAGCTACCCGAGCGGACCGACCTCACCGCGATCGCCTGCGTGGGCTTCGTCGCAGGCATCGGCTTCACCGTCGCCATCTTCATCTCCAACCTGGCCTTCCCGCAGCCGGAGGTGCTCGAGGAGGCGAAGACCGCGATCCTGCTCGCCTCGGTGCTCGCCTCGGTGCTCGCCGTCGCCGCCTTCGCGGTGCGCACTCGCCGCGCCCCCGCCCCGGAGCGCCCCGCTCCTTAGGATCACCGGATGGCCCTGGCCGTCGCCGTCTTCCTGATCGCGCTCGCCGCGATCGCCGTGGAGCGCATCCACCGCACCAAGGTGGCCCTGATTGGCGCGGCGATCGTGGTGCTGTTCGTCTCGGAGTTCTCCCAGGAGCAGGCGATCGAGTCCGTCGACTTCAACACGATCGGGCTGCTGACCGGGATGATGATCCTGGTCTTCCTCACCCAGCAGACCGGGATCTACGACTACATCGCGATCCGCGCCGGGCAGATCTCCAAGGGGCGCTCGCTGTGGGTGGTGATGAGCATGGCCGGGACCACGGCCCTGCTCTCGGCCTTCCTCGACAACCTGACCACGATCCTGCTGATCGTCCCGATCACCTTCCTGCTCGCCGACGCCCTGGACATCGACCCGATCCCGCTGATCGTGATCGAGATCATCTGCTCCAACATCGGCGGCACGGCCACCCTGATCGGCGACCCGCCAAACATCATCATCGCCGGCGCCACCGGCCTGAGCTTCAACGAGTTCATCGTCAACCTGGCGCCGATCGTGGTGGTCACCTTCGTGATCGTCACCTCGCTGCTGTACCTGCTGTTTCGATCACGCCTGCAGATCGCGGACGAGAACCGACGATACGTGATGGAGCTGGACGCGCGCAGCTCGATCCGCGACGCCGCCGAGCTGCGCCGCACCGGACCCGTGCTGTTGGCGACGATCGTCGCCTTCTTCGCCCATCAGCAGCTTCACATCGAGCCCGCGACGGTGGCCCTGACCGGCGCCGCGGTGGCGCTGCTGGTGACCAGGATCGACCTGCACGAGGCGCTCTCGGGGATCGAGTGGCCGACGCTGTTCTTCTTCGCGGCCTTGTTCGTGATGGTGGGAGCCATGGAGGAGACCGGAGCGATCGAGGAGGTGACGACCGCGGTCGAGGACATCACGGGGGGCGACCGGACCGCGGAGCTGCTGGGGATCGTCTGGATCGCGGCGATCGGATCGGGCATCGTCGACAACATCCCCTTCACCACGGCGATGGTCCCCGTCGTGGACCAGCTCGGCGGCGGTGAGGACGACTCCTACTGGTGGGCGCTCTCGCTCGGGGCCTGCTTCGGCGGCAACGCGACCCTGATCGCGGCGGCCGCCAACGTCGCCGCGGCCGGGCTCACCGAGCGGGCCCAGCGCCCGATCGGCTTCCTCAACTTCCTCCGGGTGGGGGTGCCGGTGATGTTCCTCTCCGTAGCCCTGGCTAGCCTCTATGTGGCGTTCCGCTATATCGCACTGGAGTGAGATGCCCGATTCCATCGCCAAAGCCGCGATTCAGGAGGTGTCCCCGCTGCGGGCCGACGATCCGGTCGCCACCGGGACGCGTCGCGTGATCGAGACCGATTTGCCGGCACTCCCGGTGGTCGACGAGAACGGAGAGTTCCAGGGGATCTTCGGCGAGCGCGAGTTCATGGTGGCGCTCTTTCCCGGCTACGTCGGACAGCTCGCCTCCGCGGCGATGGTCTCCAAAACCATCGACCAGACGATCGAGCGCCGCGAGCACTGCCGTGAGGAGCCGGTCAGCAACTACATGACCACCGACCACGTCGTGGTCGAGGACGAGTACTCAGACACCCAGATCGCCGAGATCTTCCTGCACCACCGGGTGCTGATCGTCCCGATCGCCACCGGGGGCAAGGTGCATGCGGTGGTCACCCGCAACGACTTCTTCAGGGCGCTCGCCGGCAAGCTCGGGGACAACCCCGAGGACTTCGGCGACTAGCGATAACCCCTCAGCAGCTCGAGATCAGGCCGCGGCGGGGACGCGAACCAGATCGCGCTCGTGCAGCAGCTCAGCGATCTGGACGGCGTTGGTGGCGGCGCCCTTGCGCAGGTTATCGCCGACCACCCAGAGGTTGAGGCAGCGCTCGTGCGAGGGGTCGCGGCGGATCCGCCCGACCAGGACCTCGTCGCGGCCCTCGACCGCGATCGGCAGGGGATAGACGCCGGCGCCCGGATCGTCGAGCACGACCACCCCAGGAGCTTGGGAGAGCAGCTCCCGGCACTCATCCGGGGAGAGCTCGCGCTCGGTCTGCACGTTGACCGACTCGGAGTGCCCGGTGACCACCGGAACCCGGGCGCAGGTGGCGGAGATCCCCACCTCCTCGGGGAGGCCGAGGATCTTGCGCGTCTCGCGCATCACCTTGCGCTCCTCGGTGGTGTAGTCGTCGCCCTCGGCGAACTGCTCGACCTGGGGCAGGATGTTGAAGGCGACCTGATGGGGGAAGACCTTCGGCTCGGCCTCCTTGCCCTTGAGCACGGCCTCGGACTGCGCCTTCAGCTCCTTGACCGCCTCCCGGCCCGTCCCCGAGACGGACTGGTAGGTGGAGACCACCAATCGCTCCAGTCCGGCGGCGTCGAGGATCGGCTTCAACGCGACCATCAGCTGCATCGTGGTGCAGTTGGGGTTGGCGACGATGCCGCTGTGTGCCTCCGCCGCCTCGTCGTTGACTCCGGCGACGACCAGGGGGACGTCGTCGTGCATGCGCCAGTAGCTGGTGTTGTCGACCACCACCGCGCCGGCCTCGACCAGCTTCGGCGCCCATTCGGCACTGACCTTGCCACCGGCCGAGGCCAGGGCCAGGTCGAGCCCCTTGATCGTCTCCGGAGTCAATGGGCGGCACTCCAGCTTCTCGCCCTCGAACTCGATCTTCTTGCCGGCCGACCGCTCGGAAGCGAAAAGGACGAGCTCGGATGCCGGGAACTCGCGCTCGGCCAGCACCTCCAGGAGGGTCGAGCCCACGGCGCCGGTGGCGCCGACCACTCCGACTCTGTAGCCGTTCTCGCTCATTTCATCCGAAAGTGTGGCAGGCGAGCTAGCCCGGAACCGTGGGGCGGTGCTCGGTGCCGGTCGGCTCCTCCTTGCGGACCGCGTCGGAGCCCAGCTCGAAGGCGGTGTGCAGGGCCTTCACGGCCTGGGGCACCCGGTCGGCCCGGATCACGCAGGAGATCTTGATCGGGGAGGTGGAGATCATCTCGATGTTGATGTCCTGGTCGCCGAGCGTGCGAAAGACGGTGGCCGCCACGCCGGGGTGGCTGCGCATGCCCGCGCCGACGATCGAGACCTTGCCGATCTGCGCGTCGGACTCGATCCCGGCCGCGGCGTCGATCGCCTTCAGGGTCTCCAGGGCGGTGGCGAGATCGTCGCGCTCCACCGTGAAGGAGAGATCGGCGCCCTCCGCATGGGAGACGGGCTCGTTCTGGATGATCACGTCGACGTTGACGCCGGCCTCGGCCAGCGCGCCGAAGATCCGCCCGGCGACGCCGGGCTGATCGGGGACGCCGGTGAGCGTCACCCGAGCCTCCTCGGTGGAGTGTGTGACTGCGGTGACTGAGGGACGTTCCATGGTCTCCTGCTCGGCGACGACGAGGGTACCTGCGCCGGCGTCGGCGGAGCTGCGGCAGTGGACCCGAACGCCGTTGTTGCGCGCGTACTCGACCGCGCGCAGCTGCAGCACCTTGGCCCCGGAGGCGGCCATCTCCAGCATCTCCTCGAAGGAGACGACCCCCAGCTTGCGCGCCTCGGGCACGATCCTGGGGTCGGCGCTGTAGACGCCGGCGACGTCGGTGTAGATCTCGCAGACCTCGGCGCCGAGCGCCGCGGCCAGGGCCACGGCGGTGGTGTCCGAGCCGCCCCGGCCGAGGGTGGTGACGTCGTGGCTGTCGGTGGAGACGCCCTGGAAGCCCGCGACCAGCACGATCGAGTCCTCCTCCAGCGCGGCGCGGATGCGGTCGGCGCGCACGTCGATGATCCGGGCCTTGGTGTGCGAGGAGTCGGTGACGATCCCCGCCTGGGAGCCGGTGAGTGAG
>CAYZPZ010000133.1:0-5521 GCA_964480205.1 uncultured Conexibacteraceae bacterium | reverse complement strand
CGCGCCCGAGCGGAGGCGGAGGCGAAGCTGAGCCAGGAGGCCGTCAGGCTCCAGCGCGAGGCCGACGATCGGGTTGAGGCGGCGCGCCGCCGCGCCGAGCAGGAGGTGGCCGAGAAGGTCCATCAGGCCCGCTCCGACGCTCTCTCCGGGACCATGCGCGAGCCCGGGGCCGAGTCGGCACCGAAGCAGCAGCCCGCCACCTCCGAAGGATCCCCGGCCGGGGAACCGGCCGGCACCCGCTACGTGGGCGGCCGCCGGCTCAGGACCTTCTAGGGCCCCCGACCGGTCAGCTGGCTTTGGCCGCCTGGGGGGCGCGGCCGTTTCCGTTCAGCGCGCGCGACTCGCGCAGCCTGCGGGCGGCGCGCTCGATCCGAGCTACCGCCCGGGCTCGGTGCGAGGCGGGCGACGATGCGATGAAGTCGTGGACCAAGGAGTTGGCGTCGCGGGGCATCTCGACCTGCGGAACGTGGCCGCATTTGTTGAGGACGACCTGACGTGCGTCGGGCAGCGCGTCGGCGACGTAGCGGCAGAAGGCGAGTGGGACCAGGGGGTCCTCGTCGCCCCAGACGAACATGGCGGGCGGCTCCAGCGAGCTGAGCCGGGTCCAGAAGCCCCGTTCCCCGTGGGGTTCCTCGAGGTAGATGCTGCGGGCCGCGGCCGAGAAGGCGACCCGGGCCGCGTGGTCGCGATAGGTGCGCAGGAATTCCTCGACGGCGACGTTGGCGACCGAGGGGTGGAGTCTGTCGGCGCGGCCGAACATGCCCCAGAATTGGCGGCGAACCAGGTGCGCGTTCATCTTGTGCGGGATCGCGGCGAGCTCGGGACGCAGCAGCTTCACCAGCGGCGCCAGGGCGCGCCGTTTGCGCCAGGCCAACGACGGGGCGAGCAGGCTGAGGCTGCCGACTCGCTCGGGCGCGGCCAGCCCAACCTCGATCGCCACCCGCCCGCCGAGCGAGTTGCCGACCAGATGGGCCCGGCGGATCTCCATGGCATCAAGGAAGTCCAGGACCTCGCCGGCGAACCACTGGGGGTCATAGGGCGCACGGATGAACTTCTCCGACGAGCCGAATCCGGGCAGGTCGATCGCGTGAACGGTGTAGTCGGCGCTGAGCGCCGAGACCGTCTCGTAGAAGCTGGTCTTGTTGCCGCCGAGGCCGTGAATCAGCACCGCGATCTCGCTGCCGCGGCCCGCGGTCAGGGTGGAGATCCTGCCCCTACCGGCCTCCACCTCGTGCACACGCAGCAGGGGCGGTCGGCCGTTGGGGAGCCGGAAGAATCCCTCGAAGGCGACCGCCAGGTCGAGATTGCCGCGGGCCCACAGCCGGCGCGAGCGGAAGGCGTCGAGGCCCGAGAGGGTCCCCTCACGCAGCTCCATCCAGGTGGACGAGTCGGTGCCGATCACGACCCCGGCCTTTCCGTCGGGCGTGGTCAGCACGCGGCACGCGTCGCCCTCGAGCTCCACCCCCCAGCTCATTCCCAGGTCTTCCAGCTCGATCCGGTAGGTGGCCTCGAACCCGGGGTCGGCCCCCAGGTAGCGCTCGGGAAGGGACGCGAAGGCCCCCTCCACGCGACGGAGCCGATGCTCCTCTAGCGACGCGTGACTCAAGGCGAGGGCAGGGTAACGGCCGCGACGGGCGCTCCCGCGTGGGAGGGACCCGCTTAACCGTGCGCTCACAGTTTTCCCTGCCTTTGTTGCCGCAAATTGCGTACTCCGCCTCCGGCCCTAGGATGCCCGCGTGCGCCGGGTTCTAATCCACGACACCCTCCGCGGCGAGGCGCGCGAGCTGGTGCCGCGGGAGCCAGGCCGGGTGGGGATCTACGCCTGCGGGCCGACCGTCTACGGCCGGATCCACATCGGCAACGCGCGCCCGTACGTGATCTTCACGCTGCTCAAGCGCTTCCTGCAGCACGAGGGGCTCGAGGCGACCCTGGTGATCAACATCACCGACATCAACGACAAGATCTACGACGCGGCGCGAGAGCAGGGTGTGTCCTCGGCGGAGTGGGCCGAGCGGATGACCGCGGCCTACCGCTCAGACACCGAGCGGCTGTGCATGGGGCGCCCCGATCAGGAGCCGCTGGCCAGCGAGACGATCGGCGCGATCGTCGAACTGATCGAGTCGCTGATCGAGCGCGGTCACGCCTACCCGGCGAACGGGGACGTCTACTTTCGCGTGCGCAGCTTCGAGGGCTACGGAAAGCTTTCCAACCGCGACCCCGATCAGATGGATCAGGGGGAGGAGACGGGCACCGCCTCGCTCAAGGAGGACCCCCTCGACTTCGCGCTGTGGAAGGGGCGCAAGCCCGAGGAGGACACCGCCTGGCCGTCGCCCTGGGGGGAAGGGCGGCCAGGGTGGCACATCGAATGCTCGGCGATGGCCGAGGCCGAGCTGGGTGCAGACTTCGCGGTGCACGGCGGCGGGTCTGACCTGATCTTCCCCCATCACGAGAACGAGATCGCCCAGACCGAGGCCGCGCGCGGGGTGCCGCTGGCGCGGATCTGGATGCACAACGGCATGGTCGAGCTGGACCGGGAGAAGATGTCGAAGTCCGAGGGCAACATCTTCCAGCTCTCGGAGGCGCTCGACCGCTTCGGGGGGCAGACCGTGAGCGCGTACCTCGCCTCCGGCCACTACCGCCAGCCGCTGGCCTTCTCCACCGACGCCCTGGAGGAGGCGGCCACCCGGATCGAGCGCATCCGCAACTACCTGCGCGACGCCCCAAGCGGGGAGGAGCCCGACCCGTTCCTGGCGGACAGACGCGAGGAGTTCCTGGCGGCGCTCGCCGATGACTTCAACACCCCCAAGGCCTTCGCGGCGCTCGCAGAGATCGTCGCCGAGGGCAACCGACGGGAGCTCGCCGGCGCCCACGGCGTGCTCGCCGAGCTCCTGCCCCTGCTCGGGCTCGATTCGCTGCTGGCGGTCACCGACGAGGAGGCCGACCCCGAGGCCGAGAAACTGCTCGCCGAGCGCGAGGAGGCCCGCTCCCGCAAGGACTTCGAGCGGGCCGACGCGATCCGCGCCCGGCTCGCCTCCCTGGGATGGGAGGTCCGTGACGAGGCGGTCGGCGCGCGGTTGGTGCGGCGACGCTGACCGGGCCCGACACAATCGGTCGCCACAAACACCGCGACCGTATCTACGGCCGCCGTCCCGTGGCCGAGGCCGAGCGCGGGAACCGGGCGGTGCGGCGCGTCTGGCACGCGCCGGAGACGCCCGCCGAGCAGCTGGAGCGGCTCTGCGGCTCGCCGGAGCATCAGGGCGTGGTCGCCGAGGTCGATCCGTACCCCTACGCCGAGCCGGGCGCGCTGCTCAGGGCCGACGACGCGCTGGTGATCGCCCTCGATCAGATCCAGGACCCGCACAACCTCGGCGCGATCTGCCGGAGCGCTGAGGTCGCCGGGGCCGCCGGAGTGGTGATTCCCGAGCGCCGCTCGGCGGCTGTCACCCCGGCGGTCTGCAAGGCATCGGCGGGGGCGGTGGAGCACCTGGCGGTGGCCCGGGTGCGCAACCTGGCGGACTGGCTGGCGGAGGCGAGGGAGGTGGGAGCGTGGATCTACGGGGCGCGGGCCGGGGTGGAGCGCGGCTACAGCGAGGTCGACTGGTCGGGCCGCGCCGTGCTGGTGCTCGGCTCCGAGGGAGCCGGCATCCGCCCGCGCGTCGCCTCGGGCTGCGACGAGCTCGTCTCGATCCCGGTGCGGGGCCGGGTCGACTCGCTCAACGCGTCGGTCGCCGCGGCCGTGATCCTGTTCGAGGCCGTCCGCCAGCGCGGCGCCTGAGCGGCACCGGCGCGAGGGCCTTACTGAGGTGCGCCCGGCGCCGTACCGGGCTCCGCTGTGGGCGCCGGGGCCACGCCGCTGCCGCCACCGAGGTCGAAGAAGATGATGCTGGCGACCAGGGCGGGGATCGGCGCGACCAGGACGCTGGCGATGACATTGGCGACGACGCCTGCCCCCTCTCCGATCCCGGCGCCGATCGCGCCGAGCACGATGCTGGCCGCAAACAGGATCAGAAAGGCGACCACGATGGTGCCGAAGACCGACCAGCCGCTGCCTCGGACCAGCTCGCGGCTGCGGCCGAAGGAACCCAGCACCCCCCGGTTCTCGACCACGGCGGCGGGCGCCACCACTGCCCAGATGGTGATCAGGAAGAGCCCGGGGACGATCAGCAGCAGGAGCCCGACGCCAACCGCGATCCCGAACAGGATCCCGATCAGGATCAGGGTGCCGATGTACGGGGCGGCGGCCGAGAACAGCTCGCCTACCGTGTCGTCGCGCCTGCCGTCGCGGACGTCCTGAACGAGTTTGACCACGTAGCCCGTGAACAGGGCATGGGCGATCATGGAGACGACCGTGGCGACCAGCGCCAGCAGCGCTCCCTCGCGGGAGAGGAAACCATTGATCAGGCCCGCGATCCCGAAGACGATCACCGCGGCGCCGAGCAGCACCCCGAGGTTGGCTCGGTAGGTCTCGAACGCCTCACCGATCACCCGGCCGACGTCGACGCGGTGGGCTGTGGGCTCCATCTCTCCTCCGTTCGGTCTAAATCGCGCGCTCGCGCGCCGTGCGCGTCACCGAAGTATCAGCGACCGCGGACGGACCGGGGCCCACGCGGTCTCTGCAGGCACGGAGCGCCCTCCCAGCTGCAAGGGGAATTGCATCGGGTCCGAACGGTGATTGACAGCGGTGGGACCGGCGCTTACTGTCCGCCGCGAAGAGTGAGCCTCAGGTTCAGCCTGATGACAGCGCTCTTGATTTGGGAGGGGCGCCCCCTGGGGAGGACGGAGCGCCACAGAGGACCACCGATTGGACCAAGGAGGTTGCTGTGGCAATACCTACCCCCAGCACTGAAGAGCACGCCACCGTCCCCGCTCGCGCGATCCCCGAGGGGGCTCGCCAAAGCGGCGCCGGTCAGGACGACGAATTCCTCGTCGCGCTCGCGAAGAACGGACGCGCCGACGCCTACGACCAGCTGGTTCGGCGATATCGGCGGTTCGTCCGGGTCAAGGCCTCGTCGTACTTCCTGCTCGGCGGCGACGCCGACGACCTCATGCAGGAGGGGATGCTGGGCCTGTTCAAGGCGATCCGCGACTACCGGCCCGAGCGCGAGGCGAGCTTCCGCGGCTTCGCGGAGCTCTGCATCACGCGGCAGATCATCACCGCGGTGAAGACCGCGACGCGGAACAAGCACACTCCGCTCAACCAATACGTCTCGTTCAGCCAGACTCCGGCGGCGGCGGGGCCCGATTCGGATACGACGCTGGAGGAGGTGCTTCCCGGCCCCGAGGTCCGCGATCCGGCCAACCAGGTGATCGCGGGCGAGGAGCTGGAGAGCCTGGTGTCGTGCCTGACCAGCGTGCTCTCCGACCTGGAGAGCGAGGTGCTCGCCCTATACCTCGACGGCCACTCCTACGAGGTGATCGGCGAGCGGCTCGAGTGCGACACCAAGACCGTGGACAACGCCCTGCAGCGGGTCAAGCGCAAGGTGGGCATCCATCTCGCCTCGCGCGCGGTGCGGATCTAGGG
>CAYZPZ010000132.1:0-5610 GCA_964480205.1 uncultured Conexibacteraceae bacterium | reverse complement strand
ACCAACAACAAGGGGCTCGCGGCCGCCTTCCAGGCGGGGCTGGACGCGGCGCTGAAACTCGGCGCCGACGTGATCGTCAACACCGACGCCGATAACCAGTACCGCGCGGCCGACATCCCGAAGCTGGTCGAGCCGATCCTCTCCGGTCGCGCCGACATGGTGGTCGGCGACCGGCAGGTGCGCACGCTCGATCACTTCTCGCCGACCAAGAAGCTTCTGCAGCGGCTGGGCAGCTGGGTGGTCCGGCGGGCCTCCGGGACGCGGGTGCCCGACACGACGTCAGGATTTCGCGCCTACAACCGCGAGGCCGCCCTGCAGCTGCTCGTCGTCGACAACTACACCTACACCCTGGAGAGCCTGATCCAGGCCGGGAAGATGCTGGTGGCCGTCGAGCAGGTACCGATCTCGACCAATCGGACCGAGCGCGAATCCCGGCTCTTCGGCTCGACCTCCGCCTACGTGCGCCGCAACGCTCTGGCGATTCTGCGCGCCTACGTCCGCCACGAGCCGCTGCGCGTGTTCACGGCGCTCGCGGGCGTCTTCGCGTTGGTGGCGCTGGCCGCCTGGACGCCGTTCCTCTACGACTGGATCGTCAACGGGGATCGCAGCGGCCACGTCCAGTCGCTGATCCTGGGCGCGGTGTTGGCCCTTGCCGCGGTGCAGATGCTCGCGCTGGGGATCATCGGCGACGCCCTGGCCGGACAGCGGGTGATCGCGCAGCGCATCTACGAGCGGGTGAGAAGGCTTGAGCTGGAGGCGGGCGTGGCCCCCTCGCACTACGAGCCCGGCCAGCCGGCGCAGAGCCTCACCGTCGAGACGATCGAGCCCTCGCTGCGGTCGTGAGCGCCTCCGAGCAGGGGGCCCCGCCCGGACCGGGGCTGGTCGGCGAAGCGGAGCGCGGCGGCAACGTCTACGACAAGTACGCGACCGCCAACCCGATCGAGCGCCGGCTCGTGGACCGCTTCCTGGCGACGTTCGGGGAGCTGGTCGACCGGACCGGCGCCGCCGAGGCGCACGAGGTCGGCTGCGGCGAGGGCGAGCTCGCGCTGCTGATGGCGCGCCACGGCCTGCGCGTGCGCGGCACCGACGCCTTCGAACGGGTGATCTCCGTGGCGCGCCGGCGTGCGGAGGAGGAGGGGCTGGAGATCGGCTTCAAGGCTCGCGCGGTGCAGGAGCTGCGGCCCGAGCGCGATGGCGCGGAGCTGGTGGTGTGCTGCGAGGTGCTCGAGCACCTGGCCGACCCCGTCGGCGCGCTGGAGCTCCTGGCCAGGCTTGCCCGGCCCTGGCTCCTGATCAGCGTGCCGCGCGAGCCGCTCTGGCGCGCGCTCAATCTCGCCAGGCTCGCCTACGTCAGGGAGCTCGGCAACACGCCCGGCCATCTCAACCACTGGTCCAAGGCGGGGTTCCTTCGCCTGCTCGAGCCGCGCGTTGCGGTGGTGGAGGTGCGCAGCCCACTCCCTTGGACGATGGCGCTTTGCCGGGCGGAGGCCGGGGAGGTCCGATGAGGTACCTGCGCTCGATCGGGGCGGCGCTTCGCGCCCGCCCGGGCGTGGCGGCGATCGCCTGCCTCGGCATCGCCTGGGGTCTGACCATGCACTCGATGGGCTGGGCCCAGCTCGCGCACTTCGCCCAGGTGCGGGCCTTCGCGGACGGCAAGGCCGAGATCGACCGCTATCACTGGCAGACCAAGGACAAGGGCTGGGTGGATGGCCACTTCTACTCGGTCAAGTCGCCCGGCGTGGCAGGGCTCTCACTGCCCGCCTACCTGGCGCTCGACGCCGCCGGCGGCTGGAGCCTCGCCCATGACGCCGCGCTGGCCGCCCGCGGCGCCAAGCACGCACGCTGGGCACCGCAGGCCGACCCGCCGCTGGAGAACTACGGCTACGACCGCGAGCGAGCGCTGACGACCCAACAGACGATCGAGCAGAGCGCGCCCCTGATCTGGGCACTCACCCTGCTGGTGTCGGTGATCCCCGCGGTGGCGCTGCTGCTCGGCGTGCGCTGGGCCGCCGAGCGCCTCGAGCCGGGCTACGGCACCGCGGCCGCGATCACCCTGGGTGCGGGGACGATCGTGATGACCTTCGCCTCGCAGTACTTCTCCCACGTGATGGCCGCGGCGCTCGCCTTCGGCGCCTTCCTGCTGCTGATGCGCGAGCGGGCCGGGCCGCCCCGGCTGGGGCTCGTGGCCGTGGCGGGCGGGCTGGCCGGACTCGCGGTCACCTTCGAGTACCAGGTCGGCCTGGCCGGGGCGGTTCTGCTCGCCTACGCGCTGGCCCGTTCGACGAAGCGCCTGCCGCGCGCCGCCGCCTACGGGGCGGCTGCCCTGGCCGGAGCGCTGCCGGCGCTCGCCTTCAACTGGTGGGCGCTCGGCTCGCCCTTCGAGTTCGCCTACGGCAGCGCGGTGGACGTCTCAGGGGTGAGCGGCCACGACAAGCTCGGCCTCAACGACGACGGCTTATTTGGGATCACCGCCCCCACTCTCGACGGGGCGGTCGAGCTGCTGTTCGGAAACCGGGGTCTGCTGGTCCTGACGCCGGTGGTGGCGATGGCCGTGGGCGGGGTCGCGCTGATGGGTCGGCGGGGCCACCGCGCCGAGGCCTGCACGGTCGGCGCGATCGCCGCCGCCTACTTCCTCTACAACGCCGGCTACTGGCTGGTCTTCGGCGGCGGCAGCCCCGGGCCGCGGTTCCTGATCCCGGCCCTGCCCTTCCTCGCGCTCGGCCTCGCCTTCGCCTACCGGGGCCTGCCCGCCACCACCCTGGCGCTCGCCATCCCCTCGGCCCTGTTCATGGGGGCGGCGGCGATCACCTTTCCGCTGCTGGGAGAGCAGGGCCCCGGGGAGTGGGCGAACTTCATCAAGCACGACAATCTCGAGCACACCCTGCTCACCGTGCTCGGCGTCAGCAACGCCTGGCTGGCGATCGCCCCCGTGGTCGCCGCCTGGGCCGCAGCCATCGCCTTCGCGGTCAGGGCCACCTCCCCCGCGCCGCTTGCGGACACCCGCCTCGCGCTCGGCGCCGTGGTCGCCTGGGCGGGGGCGGCGGCGGTCGGCCCGACCCTCGCCGGCAGCGAGAAGACCCCCCTCCGGGACGATCCCGACGCCCTGCTGATGGTGGCGCTGTTCGCGGGGCTCTCGCTGCTCACCGTCGGTGCCGTGGCGCTGCGCCAGCGCAGCGCTCAGCCGGCCGCGGCGTCCGTCTCGCCAGAGCCGGCGCTGGGCGAGCGCAGCTCGTAGACCACCAGACCGCCGCCGAGCTCCCGTCGCTCCAGGCCCAGCCCCGTGGCGGGGGCATCGGCGGCCCCCTGCTGGGGTGTGCCGGAGGCGCGATCGGTGTGCAGGATCACGCTGCGCACCCCGTAGTCCCGCAGCCGCGCCACCGCGTCGGCGTCGGGAAAGTCGTCCATCGCGTCGACCAGCCGCTCGAAGGAGTCAGGGACGGTGCTTGCCCTGCCGTTGACCAGCTCCGGGAAGCCGTCCGTGGACCAGAGCAGGTAGCGGCGATTGTGCTCGGCCAGATCGGCCGGCAGGTGAAGCTGGGGGTCGGGCACCGCCGCGACCGAGGGCGGCGGGTCGTCGACCGCCGGCTGCGCTTGATCGTCGAAGGGGTCGAGGGGCAGCCCCCTTCCCTCCACCGCGACGGCCACGGCCAGCAGGAGCGCGAGCGCGCCGAGCGCCCGCGCCGCGCCGCGCGGCCCGATCGGGATCGAGCTCGCCGCGAGACGCGCCCGAGCCGCACCGAGGACCGACTGCGCCCCGGCCGCCGCCAGCAGGGCCAGCCCCAGCGAGGAGAAGGTGAGCAGCCGACCGGGCGTCCGGATCGCCTCCCAGCCGGGCAGGTACTCGTAGATCCAGCGGTAGGGCCAGAGCAGCCCGTCGTCGGTCTGGAAGCCCAGCGCCAGCACCGAGACCGCCAGCGTCCCGGCCGCGAGGGTCGCTCGCAGCCAGCGCGGCCAGGCCGACGAGCCGAGGCCAATCGCCGCCAGCAGCAAGATCAGCAGTCCCGGGAACAAAGTCTGCTCGGGCACGTTCTCCAGTCCCTCGCGCATCGGCTCGGTGAGATCGCCCCAGAGCCAGTTCTCCTCGGGCGCGGTGACGAAGACCCGCAGCGGACCGGAGTAGGCCTCGACCGTCGAGGGGGGCCGGGTCGCTTCGGGATGGCGATCGGCGACCCGCATGTAGGGCTGGGCGATCAGCCCCACGACCCCGGCGAAGATCAGCGCGCCGAGCGCGCCGGTTGCGAGCAGGCGCCGGTCCAGGGGCGGGTGGCCGCGGGCCACCCAGGCCACCGCCGCGATCGCGATCAGCAGGGCGAGCAGATACGAGAAGGGCAGTCCGAGGGCGAACCCGAGCGAAACCTGCCAGGCGGCGATCGCCCACCCCGCGAGCAGCCAGCCGGGCCGCCGCAGGCGGATCCCCCGGACCGCCAAGGCGAGCGAGAGCGGGATCCCTCCGCTTGAGATCACCTGCATGTGGCCGTCCTGCTCGAGCCGGAAGGGGGCGAAGGCGAAGGCGGCGCCGGCCACAGCGGCCCCGCCGGGGCCGATGCCCAGCTCGCGGGCCAGCAGATAGGCGCCGAGAGCGGCGAGCGCGTAGGCGAAGAGGAAGAGCAGGTCATAGCGGAGGATCGCGTCCTCTGGGCCCTCGCCGAGCAGCCCGGCCGGGGCGTAGCCGATCAGCGCATCGCCGAAAGCGAGGGAGTCGGGCTCGGGCCAGAACTGGTTGGACTGGAAGAACTCGAGCGGCTGTTCGGCCAGGGCGTGGCCTCCCCAGGCCACCTGCCAGGCCTGCGGCAGCGGGTCACCGAGGTCCTTGGGCACCGCCTCGCCGAGGTTGAGCACCAGCGGCCAGTGCATGACCACCGAGGCCAGGCACGCGGCGAGCGCCGCCAGCAGAAGCTCGCGCTTGCTGGTCACTCAGCGATCGGGGCGCTCGGGGTAGAGCTCGTCGATCGTGAGCAAGGCCCGGTAGGGAGCGGGCCCGGAGGCCTCGGCGATCGCCTCCGCTCCCCCCGCCAACCGGTCGACCACCGAGAGCACGCCGGCGACCGCGAGCCCGTCATCGCGGATCCGCTTCAGCGCCCGCACGGTCGAGTCGCCGCTTGTGATCACGTCCTCGACGACCAGGCAGGGAGTGCCCGGCTCGAGCAGCGGCCCCTCGACCCAGCGCTGCAGGCCGTGCTCCTTGCGCTCCTTGCGCACGAAGAACGCGACCAGATCGTCCGCGGCGCCGAGCGCGGCGCAGGCGAGGGGATCGGCCCCCATCGTCATCCCGCCCACCGCGCCCGCACCCCGCTCGCGGGCCTCGGCGGCGATCAGCTCCCCGGCGGCACGGTAAGCGGCCGGACGCAGCAGCGCGCGCTTCGCGTCGACGTAGTACTGCGCAGTCTGTCCGGAGGAGAGAGTGACCTCTCCGATCACCAGGGCGTGATCGCGCAGCTCGGCGAGGAGGGTGCGCCGGGCGTTGTCCAGATCGGATCCCATCCGGGGATCGTATGCGGGGGCTCGGGCCGACCGGTGTCGGCCGGTGCCAACGTCACCCGGTCAGCCGAGCGCCTCCCTAGCGGTAGACGTAGATCGGCATCCCCATGTCCACCCAGTTGTAGATGAACC
>CAYZPZ010000131.1:0-5672 GCA_964480205.1 uncultured Conexibacteraceae bacterium | reverse complement strand
CTTCGAGCAGGCGATGCACGGCGCCCAGATCACGGTCGCGATCCCGACCACCGGCGCCTGCCCCACCTGCGGCGGCAGCGGCGCCAAGCCGGGCACCTCGCCCCATGTCTGCCCGCGCTGCGGCGGTCGCGGCGTCGACTCCGAGAGCCAGGGGCTCTTCTCGATCTCCCAGCCCTGTCCGGAGTGCGCCGGTCGGGGACAGGTCATCGAGGACCCCTGTCCCACCTGCGCAGGCAGCGGGGCGACCGAGGAGACCAAGCGCTACCGGGTGAACGTGCCCGCCGGAGTCCACGACGGCAGCCGAATCAGGCTGGCGGGCAAGGGCGCGGCCGGCTATCGCGGCGGCCCGCGGGGCGATCTCTACGTCACCACCCGGGTGAGCCCCTCGCCCGTCTTCCGTCAGCGTCCCGACGGCAACCTGGAGGTCGATCTGCCGGTCACCGTGGCCGAGGCGATTCAGGGCGCCGACGTCGAGGTGCCGACCCTGCACGGCTCCAAGCGAATCCGGATCCCCGCCGGCACCCAGCACGGAAGCACCCAGCGGCTGCGCGGCGAGGGGCCGCCCCGCCCAACATCAACGGCGGCCACAAAAAGCGCCGCCGGATCTAGCCGCGGCGACATCCACTATCGGATCGAGGTGCAGGTGCCGCGCGAGCTCGACGAGCAGCAGAGGGAGGCCGTGGAGCGCCTGGCCGAGACGCTCAATGGCCGCAACCCGCGCGAGGCCTTGCTGCGGCAGGCATCGCGTCCGACCGGTGCAGGAGGGTGATCGACGATGGCTTCAGCTGACCGGCGAGGGCGTCGCCGCGCGGCGAGGGCGAGGCCCGACAAGGACGAGGGCAGGATCGACTCGGAGCGCGGGGTGTTCATGATCTCGGTCGCCGCCGAGCTGGCCGACATGCACCCCCAGACGCTTCGCATGTACGAGGCTCGCGGGCTGATCACCCCGAAGCGCTCGCCCAAGAACACCCGCCTCTACTCGCAGGCCGACGTCGAGCGGCTGCGCCGAATCCAGCAGATGACCAATGACACGGGGCTGAACCTGGCCGGGGTCGAGACCGTGCTGGAGATGGAGGCGACCGTGGAGCGGATGCGGGGCGAGATGGCGCGGATGCGCAAGCGGGCCGCCGAGATGGAGCAGCGGATGGCGAAGGAGCTGGAGCGGCTGCGGCGGTCCGTGGGCGGCGAGCTGGTTCCCTACGGCGCCTACTCCAGCGGGCTCGAGCCGCGGGGTCGCGACGACACCGCTGCTGAGGAGTCCGGGGGGGCAGAAGGCACGATCCGCGTCCCGATCCGCAAGGGGCCGCGCCGCCGTCGCCGCGGCGGGCGCTGACCGGCTACAGCGCGGGCCAGGCCCGAGGCGAGGGATGCTCCGCGAGCAGACGCAGGGTGATCCCCTCCAGGATCGAGAAGGTCCTCGTGCCCGGCGGTCGGTCGGTGAGGATCGCTATCGCGAGCCTGCGGCCGGAGCGGTGGCGGAGCAGGGCCGCCTGGTGGGTGACCGGGCCGCTGGTCTCCTCGGTATCCGGCGGCCGCCAGCCTCCCTTGAAGTAGACCTCCCAGCCCCGGGGAGCGGCGGCCGGGATGCCCCAGCGCTGGGCCGGGGTGATCGTCGCCAGCAGGCCCTTGCCGAAGCCCCGGTAGGGTCCGACCAGGTTTCGCTCCAGGTGAAAGAAGAAGCGCGCCAGCTCCGCGGCGCTCACCTGGGCTCCGCCCCAGTAACCCGGCACCGTCTCGAAGGAGCGCATTCCCGCCCGCCGGGCCACCCGCTCCATGCCCGCGTCGCCGACGCGGGCGTAGATCGAGTCCGCGGCCGCGTTGTCGGAGAAGCGAATCATCCTCTCCAGCAGGGAACGAGTCGCGCGGTCCAGCCGCTCGTCCGCATCCCTCAGCCGGCGCAGCTCACCGGCGAGGAGCACGACCTTGGAGGCGCTGGCCGAGCTGAACTTCCCATCGCGATCGAGGCCACGCACGCCGCCATCGGCGTCCTGCACGGCGAAGGCGACGGTCGCGGGCGCGCGCTCGGCGAAGCGACGGGCGTCGCGCAGCTCGGCGCCGGCCGGATACGGATCCCGGGGCCAGGCGGCGGCGCCGGCCGCGCCCGCGAGGGACACGGTCGCGCCGAGCAGCACCGGGAGGAACCGGCGGGTCGAAGCGGCCACATACGATCGGGCTGTGAGCATGACTGACCCGGCCGATCATCCTCCCATCAACGCGGGATCGGCGGAGGTGCCCGGAGCCTCGCCCGCCAGATCGGCGGCTCTCGTCCTCGCCTGGGGCCGGGTCGCGATCGGAGTCGCCCTTGCCGCGGCCCCCGTTCGGGCCCTGCGCCTGCTCGGCTTCCGCCGCGTCTCTCAGGAGACGATCCTGACCTCGCGGCTCGCCGGCGGCCGCGACCTGGTGCTCGGCGCCGTCGCCCTCGCCGCCCACCACGATCCCGGCCGACTGGCCACCGCCAGTCTCGCCAACGCGGTTGTGGACGCCGGCGACGCCGCAGCCTTCGCGGCGGCGTTCCGCGCCGGTCGGCAGCTGAGGCCCGCGGCGCTGCGGGGCCTGGCCGCGGCGGGCCCGGCCAGCGCGGTTGGGCTGTGGATCGCCTCGCGTCTGCGCCAGGGCTAGGACGCGGGCTAGGGCGCGTCGAGGCCGGCCGCCTCGATCGAGGCGAGGTCCAGGCCCACGTCAGCGAGCGCCTCCTCCGGGTCGAGGTAGACGCGCCAGTACTCCACCTTGCCCTCCCGGAAGGTCAGGGTGTGCGCCTCGATCAAACCGACCTCGGCGCCGTCGGCGCGGCTCCGATGGCTGTAGATCAGCCCGACCACGCGGTCCCCAGCCGAGACCAGGTGGAAGTCGCGCACTTCGACCTGCGAGCCGAAGGTGAGCTCCGCCAGAAACCGGGCGACGGCGGCGCGCCCGCGGTAGGGGCGCCCTGCGGGGGCATCGGGGTCATAGACCTCGGCGTCCTCCGAGAAGAAGCGCATGGCGCCGGCGACGCCGTCTCGGTTGAAGGCCTCGATCACGCGCTCATAGATGTGGGCGTTGGTCTCGGACATGGGCGCCGTGGGCGGAGCTGATCCTAAGCCGTGCCCGCCGCCGCGCGCAATGGAGCAATCGGCCAACTCGTTACTTTAGTCGCTTACACTTAGATTTCTTTACTTTGAGGTGTCAAGCCGGTAGACTTGCGCGGATGCAACAGGATCGCTTCACAGTCAAGTCCCAGGAGGCCGTGGCGGCCGCGCAGCGGCTCGCCTCGGATCATGCCAACCCGGAGGTCGGGCCGGTCCACCTTCTCGCGGCCCTGCTCGAGCAGGACGAAGGCGTGGTGGCGCCCGTGCTGCAGCGCCTCGGGGAGGACCCCGCCGCCGCGCGGAAGCGCGCCGGCGAGGAGATCGAGGCGCTGCCGAGTTTGAGCGGCAACACCGTCCCCGACATCCGGCCCTCGAGCGAGTTCGTCTGGGTGCTCCAGCAGGCCGAAAAGGAGGCCCGTGGGCTCTCCGACGAATACATCTCCACCGAGCACATCCTGCTGGCGCTCGCTCAGAAGCGATCGGGAGTCAGCGACCTGCTTCCAGATCGGAAGGCCCTGCTCGGCGCGATCGCCGAGGTCCGCGGTCCCCACCGGGTCACCTCCCCCTCCCCCGAGGACAGCTACGGCGCCCTGGAGAAGTACGGCCGCGATCTCACCGCCGAGGCCGAGTCGGGCAAGCTCGATCCGGTGATCGGCCGCGACGAGGAGATCCGCCGCATCGTCCAGGTGCTCTCGCGCCGCACCAAGAACAACCCGGTGCTGATCGGCGACCCCGGCGTAGGCAAGACCGCGATCGTCGAGGGACTCGCGCAGCGGATCGTCTCCGGTGACGTGCCCGAGAGCCTGCGCGACCGCCGCGTGATCGGGCTCGACATCGGCGCGCTGCTGGCCGGCTCCAAGTACCGCGGCGAGTTCGAGGAGCGGCTGAAGGCGGTGCTGAAGGAGATCTCCGCCGCCGAGGGCCAGATCGTGCTGTTCATGGACGAGTTGCACACGATCGTCGGCGCCGGCGCCGCCGAGGGCGCGGTCGACGCCTCCAACCTGCTGAAGCCGATGCTGGCGCGCGGCGAGCTGCGCGCCGTCGGTGCCACCACGCTTGATGAATTCCGCAAGCACATCGAGAGGGACGCCGCCCTGGAGCGGCGCTTCCAGCCGGTCTACGTCGGCGAGCCCGATGCGGGCGACACGATCGCGATCCTGCGCGGGCTGAAGGAGCGCTACGAGGTGCATCACGGCGTCCGCATCACCGACGCCGCGATCGTCGCCGCGGCCACGCTGTCGGATCGCTACATCGCCGACCGCTTCCTCCCCGACAAGGCGATCGACCTGATCGACGAGGCGGCCTCGCGCCTGAAGATCGAGATCGACTCGATGCCGACCGAGATCGACGAGGTCGAGCGGCGCATCCAGCAGCTCGAGATCGAGCGCGAGGCGCTGAAGAAGGAGAAGGACGAGGCTTCGGTGGCCCGCCGCGAGGCGATCGAGGGCGAGCTGGCCGAGCTGCGCGAGCGCTCCAGCGAGATGAAGGCCCGCTGGCAGAACGAGAAGGGCGCGATCGAGCAGATCAAGCAGGCCAAGGCGCAGCTCGACGAGGCCGCGCGCGCGGCCGAGCGCGCCGAGCGCGATGCCGACCTGGAGCGCGCCGCCGAGCTCCGCTACGGGCGCATCCCGGAGCTGGAGAAGACGGTCGGGGAGCAGGAGGCGACGCTGGCCGAGCTGCACCGCGACGGCGGCTCGATGCTGACCGAGGAGGTGACTGAGGAAGACGTGGCCGAGGTCGTCTCCAAGTGGACGGGGATCCCGGTCAGCCGCCTGATGGAGGGCGAGGTCGAGAAGCTGATCAAGATGGAGGAGCGCCTACACGAGCGGGTGATCGGCCAGGACGAGGCCGTCGAGGCGGTCGCCGGCGCCCTGCGGCGCTCGCGCGCGGGGCTGGCCGATCCCAACCAGCCGATCGGCAGCTTCCTCTTCTGCGGGCCCACCGGGGTCGGCAAGACCGAGCTGGCCCGGGCCCTGGCGGAGTTCATGTTCGACTCCGAGGGGGCGATGGTGCGGATCGACATGTCCGAGTACATGGAGAAGCACTCGGTTGCGCGCCTGATCGGCGCCCCACCCGGCTACGTCGGCTACGAGGAGGGGGGCCAGCTCACCGAGGCCGTCCGCCGCCGCCCCTACTCGGTGATCCTCCTCGACGAGATCGAGAAGGCCCACCACGACGTCTTCAACGCGCTGCTGCAGATCATGGACGACGGGCGCCTCACCGACGGCCAGGGCCGGACGGTCGACTTCCGCAACACCGTCCTGATCATGACCTCCAACGTCGGCTCCCAGCACATCGCCGCGGAGGCGGTCGAGGAGGCCGCGCGAGAGCAGGTGGAACGGGCGTTGACCGAGACCTTCCCGCCCGAGTTCCTGAACCGGGTCGACGACGTGGTCATCTTCCACCGGCTCTCAAAGGAGGATCTCGCGATGATCGTCGAGATTCAGGTCGACCGGCTCGCGCACCGGGTCGCCGAGCGCGGGATCGAGATCGAGCTCACCGATCAGGCGAAGGAGCTGCTCGGCAACCTCGGATTCGACCCCACCTACGGCGCCCGCCCGCTGAAGCGGGTGATCTCCAAGCAACTCGTCGACAAGCTCGCGCTGC
>CAYZPZ010000130.1:0-5697 GCA_964480205.1 uncultured Conexibacteraceae bacterium | reverse complement strand
GCCATCGCGTGGTTGTGGTCCGGGACGGCCCCGGCGAGGAGACCGAGATCGAGGGGGATCATCCCGAGGCGGAAATTGTCAGCCTCGGTCGGAGTCGAGGTTTCGCCGCGGCCGCGAACGCCGGAGTGCTCGCCGGTGAGGCCGAGTTGGTCGTCCTGCTCAACGACGACGTCACCGCAGAAGCCGCCTTCGTGGAGCGGATCGTCGAGCCCTTCGCCGAGCCGGGGGTGGGAATGGTCGCGCCCCTGCTGCTGCGCCCCGACGGGACGATCGACAGCTTCGGCCTCGAGGCCGATTTCACCTTGGCGGTGTTCCCCCGCCTCTGGGGCATGGGCCCGGAGGCGGTCGAGGCTGAGCGCGGAGACACGATCCTGGGCCCGGCTGGGGCGGGCGGCGCCTACCGGCGGCAAGCGCTGGAGCAGGTCGGCGGCCTCGACGAGCGACTGGTCTCATACAACGAGGACGCCGATCTCGCGCTGCGACTCCGCGCCGCCGGTTGGAGCTGCGCCGCGGCTCCGGCCGCGCGCGCTGTTCACCTCGGCTCCGCGTCGTTCGGTCATCGCTCGAGCGAGCAGCTCTACCGCCTCGGGTTCAGCCGAGCCTTCATGCTCCGCAAGTACCGGGTGATCCGCAACGCGCGTCGAGCGGCGCGCGCGCTGCTCTCGGAGGCGGGCTCGGTCGCCTATCAGCTTGCCCGGAACCGGGATGCGGCGGGCCTGCGGGGGAGGGTCGCGGGTTGGAGGTCGGCCCGTCCGGAGCTGCCCTTCCCCGCCGAGCCGCTCAACCGCTCGATCACCGCGCGGCGGGGAATCGCCCGCCGGAGGTCGTTCCAGGGTGGATAGCCCAGCTGGGCAGGCGGCCGGCGCGGGGCAGAGCGCCCGGCCCACCGTCAGTGTGGTCGTCCCCTTCATGGGCAGCGCCGAGGACGCGGCCGAGCTGCTCGAGTCCCTCGACGCCCTGAAGCTGCGAGCGGGGGACGAGCTCATCGTCGCCGACAACACGCCCACCGGCACCTTCGCGGAGGTCGCGGCGGGGAGCCGGATCACGGTGGTGCGCTCGCGCCACGAGCGCTCCTCCTACCACTCCCGGAACGTCGGGGCCGAGCGCGCCCGGGGCGAGTGGATCCTGTTCATCGACTCCGACACGCGGCCGCGAGACGATCTGGTCGAGCAGTACTTCAGCGAGCCGGTGCCGCCGTCGGTGGGCGCGATCGCCGGGCCGATGCTGCCTCTGCGCAGGACCGACACCCTCTTCTCGCGGTACGCGGAGTCCCGAACCCTGAACGAGCAGCTCTCCCATGTCCGCAACCATTACCGGCCGTTCGGGGCGACCGCGAACCTGATCGTCCGCCGTGCGGCCTTCGAGCAGCTGGGCGGCTTCTTCGAGGGGGTCCGGTCCGGCGAGGACGCGGACTTCTGCTGGAGGCTGGGGCGCGAGGGCTGGGAGATCGCCTATCGGCCCGACGCCTTCGTGAAGCACCTGCTCCGCGAGAGGATGCGGGCCTACCTTCGGGTTCACGCGCGCTACACCTCCGGCCGCCGATGGCTGATGCGCCGCTGGCCCGACTCGGCGATGGGGCCGAGGCTGGGGCGGGTCCCTCGCTTCGCCGCGGGGATGCCGTACCGGTGGTTGCGGGGCCAGTTCGAGCGAGGCCTGTTCAAGGGCATCGACGTGCTCGTCGTCCTCGCCGAGGGCTTCGGCTACCTGTTCGGCAATCGCCCGCCCCCCGCCGATCCCGGGGCCCGGGACCGCTGCGAGATCGCGGTCATGGTCGATCGCTTCCCCGAGCCCTCGGAGACGTTCATCGTCAACGAGGTCCGGGAGATGCAGCGCGCCGGTCGCAGGGTCTGTGTCGAGGTGCGGTCGCGCCCCCGACGGCCCGCGTTCGGGGCCGTCTGGGGCCTCCACGTCCGCTATGCCGAGGACGTTGGCACCCTGCAGCAACTGCGCGACTGGCTGTGGCTGCTGGGCAGACATCCGCTCCGCTCTGCCGGCGATCTCATCGCCCGGCGCCGCTGGCAGCGGGAGGAGGACGTCTCCAGCCTGCGGATCCTGGCACCCACCGTGCGGCGCCTGCGCCGCAGCGGGGCGCGCCACCTCCACGTCCACTTCGCCCGTCGATCCGCGCTCGACGCGCTGCGCATACACCGTCTGATCCGGGTCCCGTACAGCGTCACCGCCCATGCCTGGGAGATCTACAAGCAACCGACGAACCTGAGGGAGAAGCTGGAGGGCGCGAGCTTCACGACCACCGGCTGCGACTACAACGTCCGCCACCTGCGAAGCGTCCTGGGCGAGGGCGCCGCTTCCCGCATGCACCGGATCGTGATGGGCGTCGACGCCGCCGGCTTCGACCGCCGTGAGCCCTACGACGGAGACGGAACCGTGGTCGGAGTGGGACGGCTGGTGGAGAAGAAGGGCTTCGAGCATCTGATCGCCGCCGCGGCCCTGGCGGACGCGGATCTGCTGCGGAGGGTCGTGATCGTCGGCGACGGCCGCCTTCGGGAGGCCCTCTCGAGGCGGGTGGAGGAGCTCGGGCTCGCTGACAGGATCGAGCTGGTCGGAGCCAAGCGACCGGCCGAGGTGCGGCAGCTGCTCGAGCGGGCGGCTCTGCTGGCGATGCCGAGCGTCGTGGCGCCCGACGGCGACCGCGACTCGATGCCGGTGGTGGTCAAGGAGGCACTCGCCATGGGCGTGCCCGTAGTCGCCAGCCGGGAGGTCGGCCTCCCCGAGGTGGTGCGCGACGAGTGGGGGCGGCTGGTGGCGCCCGGAGATCCGGAGTCGCTCGCGGCGGCGATCCAGGAGCTGCTACGCCTGCCGGCGGAGGAGCGGCGGCGGATGGGGGAGAGGGGACGGGAGTTCGTCGTAGGCGAGTTCAGCCTGAAGGCCGAGACCGTGAAGCTGCTCTCGCTGATCGACTCGGCGGCCGGCTGAGCCCGGCAAGCACTACAGGACCGGGGTGCGGTGGCGGACCCCTCCCCGCACCGCCGAAACGATCTCGAACGCGTCGTGGACGACCAGATACGGGATCAGTGCGTCATTACGAGCCGCGCGTGCCCGGAGCTGCCGCAGGTAGGGGATGACCAGCAGGGCGGCCGGGGGGAAGCGCCGGGCCAGGATCCCGCCCACGGCGGCGATCAGGAAGAGCTCGTGAGAGCGCTTCCAGAACAGGCGGCGGTGAAGGTGCCGCCGCATGCCCGGGTGGCGCGCCAGCACCCCCATCGCGTCCGACCAGCCCAGCGCCAGGCGCAGAGTCCCGACCGCCCCCAGCTGGTTGACCGCGTGATAGGCCAGCGCCGAGGGGACGAAGATGGCGTCCGCGCCCTGGGCCAGTCCCCTCCATGCGAGGTCGGTGTCCTCCCCGCCCCAGCCGGCGAAGGCCTGGGCGTCGAACCCGCCGAGCCGCTCGAGCAGGTTCCGCGGGTAGGCGATGTTGCAAGTCTCGAAGTAGGGCCCGAGGGAGGTGACGCGTTTCGTGCGCGAGAACGGGCCCAGCGACGGGCGCTCGCGCGGGATCGGCTCGGTGCGTCCCTGCAGCATGGCGCCGGGGTGACGATCGCCGGCCTCGAGCAGCGCTCGCAACCAGCCGGGGTCAAGCTCGCAGTCGTCATCGGTGAAGGCGATCAGGGGAGCCTCGGCCGCCCTCCAACCGGCGTTGCGGGAGGCGGCCGTGCCGCGGTCCACCCGGTTGACGATCGCCCGCAGCCGCAGCCCGTCGGCGCGACGCTCGCGCTCCAGCAGCTCCGCGGTGCCGTCCGTCGATGCGTTGTCCACCACGACCACCTCGTATTGCTCCGGCTCCAGCTCCTGTCGGCGAAGGGACTCGAGCAGCGCGGCGAGCCGGCGCTCCCGGTTCTTGGTGGTGACCACGACCGCGATCGCGGGGGTGGCCTTCAAGCCGTCTCTCCAGGAAACGCCTGGGCGGTCAGCCCGCGTCGGTGCAGGGCGACGTAGCGGCGGGACCGGTCCCTCGCCCGCCGCCAGCGCCCGGGGGCGAGGAGGGCAAGGGGGGAGAAGATGAGCAGGCGAGCCGTCGCGCCGGCGAGGCTGATCAGGGCGGTGAGCCGGGCGATCGCGACCCCACGTCTCCGGGCGAGCCAGGAATAGGCGGCGACCGTGCGGCGGCGGTCGCGCTCCCACTCGCCGAAGGCCTGCCGCGTCGAGGCGCTGACCCGGTGGCGAACGGCCGCCCGCGGCTCGTATTGCACCGGGTGGCCGGCCTTGGCCAGCCTCCAGGCGAGATCGGTCTCCTCGGCGTACAGCCACTGGCCCTCGTCGAACCCGCCGGCCCGATCGAAGGCCGAGCGGCGTATGAGCAGAAAGGCCCCGTGGGCCCAGTCGACCTCACGCGGACGGTCCGGATTCCAGGAGCCGTCGATGCAGAGCCGGTCCCCGAGCCGGTTGCTGAGCCGGTAGAGACCGAGGCCGAAGAGAAGCGCCAGGCCCGGCGAGGGAAATCGGTGGACCGAGTGCTGGGTGGAGCCATCCGGGAGCAGGAGCCGAGGCGCGATCGCCCCCAGCTCGGCGCGGCTCGCCCCCACCCCCAGCAGCGTCTCCAGCGCCCCGGGCATCAGTTCCACGTCCGCGTTCGCCGCGGCCAGCCACGGAGTCGAGCTCCGCTCCGCCGCCAGGTTCACGGCGCGGCCGAAGCCCAGGTTCTCCTCGGGCTCGAGCAGCTTCGCCCAGCCGAAGTCGGAGCGCACGGTCTCGCGGGAGCCGTCGGTAGAGCCGTTGTCAACGACCACGACCGCGGCCCTCCCGGCCTCGAAGTCGTTGCGCATCGAGTTGAGGCAGCGGATCAGCAGCTCGCGGGTGTTCCAGGAGACGACGGCGACGGTGACGGGCGGCTGGACTCGATCATGCATCTGGCCGGCAGAACGTACCGCGGACGCCGAGGCGGTCCCGCCTACGATTGCGCCCCTTGCGCTTCCTCGTCCTCTCAAACCTCTACCCGCCTATGGTCCTGGGGGGCTACGAGCTGGTCTGCGAGGGCGTGGTGGACCGGCTCCGCGCAGCGCGTCACGAGGTGGCCGTCCTCACCTCGGTGGGTGATCCGGCGCCAGACCAGGAGCACGTCAGGCGCGAGCTCAGCTTCTATCTCCGGGATGGGCGGGCGAGCCAGCCCCACCCGCTGCTTCGCCTGCCCCACGAGCGAGCCGACCATCGAGCGCTGCGGCGGGTGGGAGGGTGGGATGCGGCACTGGTCTTTCACGCCTTCGGCCTGGCGAAGAGCCTGCTGAGCCGGGTGCACGAACAAGGCCCGGTCGCATACGTGCTCGGCGACACCTGGCCCGCCTGGGATCTGGCCACCGACACCTGGCTCGGGCGCCTGCACCCCGAGGGACCGCCGGGGACCCCCCGGCAGGGGGTGAGGAGGCTGCGCTACCCGAGCCTCGCCGCGCGCGCGGTCGCGCCCCTGGCGAGAGCCGCGGGGATCCCGACGGAGTGGCCCGACCTCTTCAGCGACGGAAGCTGGTGGGCGAGCTCCAGATGGGTGTTCGACCAGCTGCGCGAGCGGGGCCTTCCAGTGTCCGGCCGCGTCATCCCCCACGGCGTACCGCTCGATCTCTTTCCGCTCCGCTCCCCCCGCGAGCCCCGCGGCCGGTTGCTGTATGTGGGCCGGATCAGCGAGGCGAAGGGGATCCCCGTTGCCCTGGAGGCGCTGGAGCTGCTGCCCGAGGCATCCCTGACCCTGGT
>CAYZPZ010000129.1:0-5706 GCA_964480205.1 uncultured Conexibacteraceae bacterium | reverse complement strand
CTCCGTCCCACGGATTATGAGTCCGCTGCTCTGACCAGCTGAGCTACCGGCCCTGAGGCCGAGCGTAGCTCAGCGGCCGGAGAGCGAGGCCAGGGTCTCGGCCACCGCGGGCGGTTCCGGGCGACTCTCCGCGGCGGCCCTGGCGCCGTCCAGAAAGGCGCTGGCGGCCCCGACGAGGGCGTCCGCGAGCTCGGGTCCGACCGTGCCCTCGGGCTTGCACTCCACCAGACGGACCTCCATCTGCCGAGCGAGCTCGGAGAGGCGGTCCTGGCCGACCACCATCGCCGCTCCCTTGAGGCCGTGGGCGTCGACGCGGATCTCCTCGATTCCATCCGGATCCCGCTCCCCCGCGTCGGTTGAGGCCCTGAGGCCGTTGACGATCGCCGGCACGCGGCGATCCGCCTCGCTGACGAGCATCTCGAGCATCTCGGGCTCGGCCAAAGCGAGCGGTCCTAGGCGCCCTGCGGCCCGGATACCCGCTCCACGGCCCGCTCGAGCTCCTCGACGCTGAAGGCGCCCTCGACCGCCGTGCGGATCACGCCCTCGCGGTCGATCACGAACAGCCAGGGCTCGCTCGGCAGGCGGTAGGCCTGGACCTGGGGGCGCGGTCCGTTCTCGAGGCGATTGCCCTCGTAGATCTCCTGGAAGATGAAGGCGACGCCGTCGCCGTGGTCGCGCTTGACCTGCTCGGCGATGTCGACCACGGGTCCGCAGATCCGGCTCTGGCAGAGCGCTGGGGTGGCGAACAGGAGCACCACCGGCTTGCGGCCGAGGACGTCGGCCAGATCGTCGGCGTGCATGGTGCTGGGCGGCACTCGCGTGTCGATCTCCGAGACGTCTGCGACCTCGTCCGCGGTCGGGGTGGAGACGCGCGGGGCCCTATCTCCCACGTCGGGCGGATCGAACTGGCCGACCCTGCTCGGCGTCGGCAGCAGACTGCGCGTGTAGGCGCCCTCCCCATCTTTGATCAGTGCGCCAAGGGTCCACTCCCCTGGCTGGTTCAAGGCGAGCTCGGTGACGTAGACGACGGGGGCGGCGTCCGGATCCTGGGCGGTGCTGCGGGCACGGAAGGCCGATTCGGTGGCGAGATCCTCGATCCTGGCGGGGAACGGCCCGATCGCGCGGCCCTCCAGCCCGCCGCGGGCGGCGTAGATCGCGACCTCCGCGCTGGTGATCGGCTCGCGTTCGACGCTGAACACGCCGAACGAGAAGCGGTTCTCGCCGACGCGCAGGACCCTGGCCGCGGGGCTGACGACGGGGCCCTCTCCATCCGCCACGGCCAGGACATGCTCCAGGCTCTTGCCCGCGGGATCGGGGAATTGCGACGCCGCCGGTGCGGGTTGGGACCTCGAGGCGTCCCCACCATCGTCCGATCCGCAGCCCGCGGCGCCCACGGCGATCGCCGCCAAGGCCAGGGTCGCGGCGAATCCGCGGCGCGGGCGGAAGAGGAAACCGGCGGCTCGGCTCATTGTCTGCATCGTAGGAGCTCCGCTCACTCCGCCCCCGATAGGGTGCCCGCGGTTGCCCCACAACGAGTCGAAGGAGAGCCAGTTGGCGGATAGAGCGGCGCTGATCACCGGCGGGTCCAGCGGGATCGGACTGGCGATCGCCAGGGCGCTGGGCGAGGACGGTTACGGGGTCACGGTCTCCTCGCGGCGCCCGGAGAAGCTGGAGGCGGCGGCCGATGAGCTGCGCGGAGCGGGGCACGAGGTGCTGAGCGTGCCGGCGAACATGACCGATGAGGAGGACCTGGCCAAGCTCGTGGACGCGCACCGAGAGCGCTTCGGCCGCTGCGATGTCTTGGTCAACAACGCCGGTGTCGGGATCGGCGAGGCGATGGATCAGCTCACGACCAAGTACGTCGACATGCAGCTCGGCGTCAACCTGCGGGCGGTGATGCTGATGACGCGCGGGTGCCTGCCGATGCTGCGGGAGGCGGGCGGTGAGCACGGGAGGGCCCTGATCGTGAACATGGCTTCGGTGGCTGGGAAATCAGGGCAGGCCTGGCTGTCGGTGTATTCGGCGACCAAGGCGGCCGTGATCGGGTTCAGTCAGGCGACGCAGCGGGAGGTCGGGGCGGACGGGATCCAGGTGACCGCTCTGGCGCCGGGCTTCGTGGACACGCCGATGACCGAGTTCGCGCGCCAGATGGTCGAGCCTGAGAAGATGATCCGGCCGGAGGACATCGCCGAGGCGGTCAGGTTCCTGCTCAGGACCTCGCCGAACTGCGTGGTGCCGGAGATGGTCTTCCTCCGCCCCGAGGAGCTCGCCTCGCAGGGTTCCCCGTAGACCGGATTCGCGCAGTGCAACCGGACCGCGGGGAGAGCGGCCCGGTTGCGGGATGAGCGGCGGCCGTAGGGGGCCGGCCCACCGCTCGGTGGGGGGAGGAGGCTTAAAGGCCGGGTGGGCGCTGGAACAGCAAACTCAACCTCCTTCGTCGGCCTGCGGGGTTAGCTGTCGGGCTAGCGCGAAAGGAGCCTGCGCTCCCACTGCTTCGTGGGTTCGCCCCGAAATTCTCGGGTCCCCCGCTCCGGTCTCAGCGTGAGTCCGGACTCGGCTTGACCGAAAACGCTAGCAGGAATGCGAGACGGTCAGTCGCTTGCAGCCTGGTCGGGAGGTTGTGAGGTGATCGGCTGCGGGGGCTCGGGATAGGCCGGCCCGCCGCAGTGTCTGCGCGCGCGGGCCTCGCCCCGGAAGAGCAGGGCGCCGCGCGCCATGCCCGCCCGCGCGCCGAGGTACCAGGCGACCTGGCGCATCAGCCCGAACCAGGCGTCCTCGAGGAACTCGCGGCGGTACGGCGGGTGCCGGCTGCGGCGCAGGCGCAGGGCGAGCACGGCCCCCACGCCGCGAACGGCGTAGCCGACGTCCTTGAGGCGTGGCGGCGGGCTCGGGCGGCCGTCGAGGGCGTGGTACTTGGAGCCGACCAGGCCGGCGCCGTAGGACCAGCCGAGCTGCTGGCGGAAGAACGCCCGCTGGGTGGAGCGGTGGCGGTGGTGGACGAGAGCACGGGAGCTGTAGTGGAGCTTCAACTCGCCGTGCTCGCTGAAGCGGAGGCCGAGCTCGACGTCCTGGGCGCGGGGCATGCGCGGGTCGAAGGGCCCGATTCGCTCGAAGACGGAAGCGCGGTAGGCGGCGTTGGCGGTGATCGCGTAGGGCGGGTTGGAGTTGACCGCGTAGCGCTGCCAGGCGCCGAGCAGGCGAGTCGCCTGGCGCTCGGCGAGGGTCGTCGCCGGGGCGTGGCGCAGCTCGCCCGCGACGCAGCCGACCTCGGGATCGGTGAAGGGGCGGGACAGCTCGGTGAGCCAGGAGGGATCGGCGATGCAGTCGCCGTCGATGAAGGCGAGGACCTCTCCCCTGGCTTCGGCGATGCCGCAGTTGCGCGCGTTGGAGACGCCGCGGCGGGGCTCATGCAGGTAGGTGACCGGGTGGCGGCGGATCACCTGCGCGGTGGCGTCTGTGGAGCCGTTGTCGACGACGAGGATCTCGCGGCGCTCGGGCGGGTAGTCGCAGGCCAGCACGGAGGCGATGCAGTCGGCGATCAGATCCTCGCCGTTGCGGACGGGGATGACCACGGTGACGAAGGGAAGCTCGTCTGGGCGACTTCGGTTGAGGTGCGCCCGGGGCACGGGCGCGGAAGTTAGCGGCGGGCGGGCTGCGGCGGGGAGGCGTCGGAGGAGTCGGTGTGGAGCTCGTCGGCGCGGCTCTCGCTGCGCTCCTGCTCGCTGACCGCGTAGGTGTCGGCGAGCAGCTCTTCGATCGTGACCTCTGCGGCCTCGCGGGCCTCGGCCTCGGCCAGCCGGCGGCGGGAGGCCTGAACGTCGCGGACCTCCTCGGAGAGCGAGCGCTCGGCCCACGGGGTGGTGGGTGGATCGGGCGGCGCGATGCCCTCGCGGATCAGGGCGACCTCGAGGTAGCCCTTCAGGGTGCGGAGCTCGCGGGCGGTGGCTCGGCGGGTCTTCTTCGCGCCGGTGTAGGCGTCCCAGGCGCGGGCGAAGGAGCCGAAGTCGGTGCGGCCGCCGTTGCGGTGGGCGGCGAGCATCGGGCAGACGCCGCCGCGCTTGTCCACGTAGGCGCCGACGATGACCCGGTTGCGCTGGATGCCGCGCAGCATGCCCTCCTTGGTGTGGCGGGGCAGGGCCTCGACGGCGTTGCGCAGGCGCTCGGCGTTGTTGCGGCGCTTCGATCGCATCACGGCAAGGGATAGCGGCTTGGGCGTAGGGTCCGCGCAATGGCGCGCCCAAGTGCAGTCAGGGTGGTGGTCGCCGCCTTCGGCGATCCGGGGCACACGTTCCCGGCGATCGCGCTGGCGCGCGAGCTGAGGCGCCGGGGGAATGAGGTACTGATCGAGAGCTGGGAGGAATGGGGCGAGGCGATTCGGGCCGAGGGGCTGGAGTTCAGGGCGGCGCAGGAGTACATGGTGTTCCCGCCGCCGGGGCCGGATACGCCCCAGGGGCAGACGGTGGCGCACGCGGCCAGGGCGCTGAGCGAGCTGATGGAGGAGTTCGAGCCGGATCTGGTGGTGAGCGACATCCTCACCCGGGCGCCGATGCTGGCGGCGGAGGTGGCGGGAGTGCCGCAGGCGACGCTGGTGCCGCACGTGTTCCCGGTGCAGGAGCCGGGGCAGCCGATCTACTCGCTGGGGTTCCGCTCGCCGCGAACGGCGCTGGGGCGGGCCGGGTGGCGGGCGGTGATGCCGGTCGTGGAGGGTGGTTTGCGGCAGGGCCGCGACGAGCTCAACGTGACCAGGGCGCGGTTGGGATTGGCGCCGCTGGACCGGTTCCACGGTGGGATCAGCGAGCTGCTGACGATCGTGGCGACCTTTCCGCAGCTGGAGTACCCGCGGCGGTGGCCGGCGGGGACGCACGTGACCGGGCCGCTGTTCTTCGAGCTCGCCGACGGCACCGACCCGCCGGTGCCGGAGGGCGATGGGCCGGTTGTGCTGGTGGCCCCGAGCACCTCGCAGGACCCGGAGTGCGAGTTGGTGCGGGCCGCGCTCGAGGGGTTGGCGGAGGAGCCGGTGAGGGTGGTGGCCACCACCAACCGGCAGGAGCCGCGCGAGCCGATCGAGGTGCCTCAGAACGCGGTGTTGTGTAAGTGGGTGTCCTACACGCGGGCGATGGCCGCGGCCGACCTGGTGATCTGCCACGGGGGGCACGGGACTGTGGCGCGATCGCTGCAGATGGGGGTACCGGTCCTGGTCTGCCCCGCCGTGGGCGACATGAGCGAGAACGGGGCGCGGGTGGCATGGTCGGGAAGCGGCTTGACGCTGCCGCGCCGGCTGGTCTCGCCCCGCGCGGTGCGCCTGGCGACCCGGCGGATCTTGGCCGACCGGCGCTATCGCGAGCGCGCGGAGGAGATCGCCTCTTGGTCGCGGGAGAACGACGGCGCGGCGCGGGCGGCGGCTCTGGTGGAGGAGGCGGCCCGAAACAAGTCGAGCCGGCTCTCGCCGGCTCGTGGATGAAGCTCGGGGAGCGGGGATCGAACCCGCGACCTCTTGGTTAACAGCCAAGCGCTCTGCCAGCTGAGCTATCCCCGATCGCTCGCGAATCACTGTAGCGAGGCCTGCTGGGGCGGTGCACCGCCCGGGGCCGGTTTGCATTTTGGGCGCTAGACGCCCAGCGACTCGGCGTGCGCGAGGCGGTCGGTGAGCTGGGCCCGCTCTGCCGAGAGGCGGGTGCTCCGCTCGTAGTCGCCGGCCCGCTGGGC
>CAYZPZ010000128.1:0-5777 GCA_964480205.1 uncultured Conexibacteraceae bacterium | reverse complement strand
GCCTGCAGGTTGGAGACGACGACCTCGCCGCTCTCGCCGATCGGGAGCTCGCTGCCGTCCGGGGAGACGATTCGGACTGGGAACAGGTCGATGTTGAGGTGATAGCCGCGGTGCTGCTCGCACTCGAAGCCGATCTGGAATGCCTCGCTCGCCGTGTAGGTGCTGAGTACGGTGACTCCGAAGCGCTGCGTGATCGTCCTCCGGGTGGATTCCGACATCCCGTCACCCGCGAACAGCGCAACCTTCGGCAAATGCATCGACTTGCCGCTGTGCAGCAGATGCGTGAACAAGGTCTCGTGAAAGGACCCGAAGCCCGCGATCACGTCCGGTTTGAACCGGTTGATCTCGGGGATCAGCCCCTCCAGCGGGATCTCCCCCGGGTAATGACGCCGTCGCACCCGGATCGCGGGGCTGATCAGGCTGAGGTCGCGGAAGGCCTGCTGGACGTTGGGGCCTCCGCGCGGCGCACCGGGGACGTTGGCGACCCGGGCCTCTCGAAATCGCCGCCGCCCCGCCAGCCGAGAGACGATCGACAGTACCCGCTCGCGGTACACGGCCTGCTCGAAAAGGGACCGGGGGTGATAGAGAATGCTGAGGGGATCGCCGGTGCTGCCGCCGCTGCGGAGCTCCACGTAGAAGCCGGCGGGCTCGGCGCGTGAGACGAAGCGCTCCGGGTCGCGCTGGACCTGCTCGCGATCGATCAGGGGAAGCTGGGCCAGGTCGTTCGCAGTCCGGATCTCATTGGGACGGAGTCCCGTGCTCCTCATTGTCTCCCGATAGAAGGGAACGTGCTCGTAGGCGTGCTCGACTGTGGCGCGCAAGCGCCGCACCTGGGCGCGCTCGATCTCCGCGGCGGAACGAAATGGGAAGCGATGCTCCAACGGCGCGCGGAGCGCTACCTGCGCGCTCCAGGCGAGCCGCGTGGCGAGGTTATGTCTGGCTCCGCGGGGCGGCACCTCGCCCACCCTAGCCCCGTTCGCGCCGACAACGGGCTCGTTACAGTGCGGCGGATGGACGCTCCCGAGGCGAGCACTGTCCGACTCGAAGAGGGGGCGCCCGAGCCTGATGCTGGCTCGTCCCGAGAGGCGCCGCTGTGGCGCTTGCAGAGTGACGCCGTCAACGAGCGGCTGCTCGCCCGCTGGCTGCCCGCCTCGATGCGGTCGGTACTGAAGACGGATCTCTACGACGAGGCGGTCAGTAGCGGGCTGTACCCACTGCTCGCGGGGCGCGCCGAGCGGGTAGCCGGGATCGACGTCTCCCCGGAGATCGCAGCTCTCGCGGCACGCCGGCACCCGCGGATCGAGGTGAAGGTGGCCGATGTGCGGGCGCTGCCATTCGAGTCCGGCAGCTTCGATGCGGTTGCGTCCATTTCCACCCTCGACCACTTCGGCGACGGCTCCCAGGTCGCCGCGGCCGTGCGGGAGCTGGGGCGCATTCTGAGGGCGGGCGGCCATCTGGTCATCACGCTCGACAACCCGATCAATCCGCTGCTGGCCGTTCGCAACCGGCTCCCGGGCGCGATCGCGCGCCGGCTCCGACGGGGCTTTCCCTACGAGCCGGGGTGGACCTGCGGGCCGCGGCGGCTGCGGGCGGTGCTGGGCGAAGCCGGGTTCGAGGTGCAGGCGCAGACCGCCGTCCTGCACGCTCCGCGGGCCCTGACGGCGCTTCGCGACCGGCGCTCGCCGGTCTGGGACCGGCGACTGCTGCGGCTGCTGGGAGCGATCGAGCGCCTGGAGCGCTTCCCAACCCGCTACCTCAGCGGCCACTTCGTCGCGGCGCACGCGGTTCTCAAGTGAGCGGTGCCCTCGGGCGAAGCCGCGCCGTCCTCCGCGAGGAGGGCCTCTCGGGCCTCTGGTGGCGCGGGCTCGCGGTCACCGTGTACCGGCGCACGCTGCTCTTCGGCCGTGATCTCGCTGCTTTCCCGTCCCGAACCGGCACCACGGCCGCGCTCGACGATGCTCAGCTTCGCCCGGAGGACGTGGGCCAGTACCTGCGCTTGCGTCCCGATCAAGAGCGGCGCGAGATCGAGCATCGCTTGGCCACCGGGCAGCGCTGCCAGGTCGTTCGCCTGGGGGGTGAGATCGTTGCGGCCCGCTGGCTCTCTGTGGGCTTCGCGGAGATCCCCTATCTCGGCCTGACCTTCGATCTGGCGCCCGACGTCGCGTACGTGCACGACGTCTATACGGCGCCATCTGCCCGCGAACGTGGAATTGCGACCGCGAGCCGACCAGGCTACGAGCGCTTCCTCGCCGACCGGGGCGTTCGGACCCTGGTGGCGGTGGTCTGGCTCCAGAATCGGCTGGGCATGAGCTACCTGGGGGGGCTTCCAGGCTGGCGGCCGCTGGGCAGGGTCGATTGCCTCCGCCTGGGTCCGTTCAGGATCCCGATCAAGCGGACCCCGGCGGGGCTGCTGGGCTCGGCGACTCGCTTCCGCCCAGCGGTCTGACCACGCCGGCGCGCAGCGCGTTGCGCTTCATTCGGTATGCGGCTCAAAGCCCGAGGGAGGTCTGCGCCTCCGGGTAGATCAGCTGCCCCTCGCGCTCGATCGCGGCCTCACTCAGGACGTGCTCGGACAGGGAGCCATCCGGACCCAGGTGCAGGACGCGGGCGCCGCCGACGACCAGGGCGTCGGCGATGAGGCGGCGGTGGCAGCGCCGCCAATCGGCCTCGGCGCACATGGTCGCGGTGCGTCGCCCTCCGGCGAGCTCCTTGAGCCCGGCCAGGCCCTCGGCGAAGTCATCCGTCCCCATGTGATCGGCATAGCCGCGGAAGGCACCTTCCGAGAGCGCGGTGTTGGGGGAGTCGGCGACCGGCTCGCGCCGGCCGCCCAGCTGCTCGCCGAGATGGAGATAGTCGATCCCCGCCTCCTTCAGCGAGCCGGCCAGCGCCGAGCGGTTGAACTGCGGGTAGCGGGAGCGCGGGTTGACGCGGACGTCTGCCACCAGCTCGACCCCGGCGCCGCGCAGCAGGGCGACGAAGGCCTCGCCGTCGTGGTTGGAGTGCCCGACCGTGAGGATCTCGCCTGAGGCCACCGCCGGATTCTGCTCGCTTGTGCGGGGCGGTGCAAGGGGCCGCGCACGCCGTCAGGCCGGGAGGGGCAGCTCGCTAGACTGCCGCGCCAATGAGCCCTCTGGTCCCGATGGTGGTCGAGCAGACCTCGCGCGGCGAGCGCGCCTTCGACATCTACTCGCGCCTGCTCAACGAGCGGATCATCTTTCTCGGCACGCCGGTCACCGAGGACATCGCGAATCTGATCGTCGCCCAGCTGATCCACCTCGAGTCCGAGGATCCCGACAAGGACGTCTCGATCTACATCAACTCGCCCGGCGGCTCGGTCTACGCGGGTCTGGCGATCTACGACGCGATGCAGTTCATCAAGCCGGACGTCTCAACTATCTGCGTCGGGGTTGCGATGAGCATGGGCGCGCTGCTGCTGGCCGGCGGCGCCGAGGGCAAGCGGATGGCGCTGCCGAACTCGAAGATCCTCATCCATCAGGTCTCCGGCGGTTTCTCCGGCCAGGCCTCGGATATCGAGATCCACGCCAAGGAGATCATCGATGTCCGCCAGCGCCTGGACGAGATCATCGCCAAGCACACCGGCCAGCCGCTGGAGAAGGTGGCCAAGGACACCGAGCGCGACTACTTCATGAGCGCGGGAGAGGCCAAGGACTACAAGCTGGTCGACCGCGTGATCGAGCATCGCTGAGCCGGCGTCGGGCCTGAAGTCACTTTCCGCACTCCTCGCCCTCGTCCTGATCTCGCTACTCGCCGTCTCCACCGGCTCGGCCGCGGGCTTCTCTCTGCAGGGCGCCTCGGTCACTCCGCGCAAGGCCTTCTTCGACGCGCCGGGCGGGGTGCGGGTCGCCTTCCGGCTCGCGGCTCCGGATCGCACCGACGTGACGGTGCGCATCCTCGGCAAGAGCGGGGAGGTTCGGGCAACTCAGCTCTTCGGCCTGCAGCCCGGCCGTGAGCATGAGTGGCGCTGGGACGGGCTCGCCTCGACCGGCAAGGCGGCGCCGGACGGGCGCTACCGGGTGATGGTCGGCGCGGTGGGCGGACCGTCGTCGCTCGCGGGGCACCTGACTCTGCGCGGCCACCGCTACCCACTGCGGGCGCGGCATTCCTTCCGGGGGGCGATCGGCAGGTACGGCGCTCCGCGCAGCGGCGGCCGACAGCACCGCGGCTTCGACGTCAACGCCGCCTGCGGCAAGCCGCTGTTCGCGGTGCGCGGGGGCACCGTGATCCGCCGCCGCCACCACCCGCGGCTCGACGGCAACTTCATCATGGTCAAGGCATTCAAGGAAAGCCGCACCTACCGCTACTCCCACCTGAAGGCGCCCTCGCCGCTGCGCCGCGGGGATCGTGTCCGCACGGGTCAGTTCATCGGCCGGGTCGGGCGCACCGGCAACGCGCGCACGACTCCCTGCCACCTGCACTTCGAGCTCCGCCGCGGCAAGCGCTGGATCGATCCCGAGCCCCTGCTGCGCCGCTGGGATCGCTACAGCTAGGTGCCGAAGACCGGTCCGCGTTGCGACTTTTGCATCCACGGGGTATGCATAAGTCGCCCCGCGGGTACCAGTGATTCCGTCCCGACAAGGAGGCCGTAGGTGCCAGGTCAAGCGATCAAAGACGTCGACGAGGCGCAGAACGTGCCGAAGCCGATGGAGGGCTACGCATCGCCCGAGGAGCGCCCGCCGCTGCTCTCCTACGCGGCGATGGCGACCGTCTTCAACCTGCTCTTCGGCGGCGCTCTGGTCGCGATCAAGCGCTCCGGACGTGAGCTGCCGCAGCGGGTGGACGAGCGCGATCTGCTGCTGATCGGGACGGCCTCGCACAAGCTCTCGCGCCTGATTGCCAAGGACAAGATCACCAGCGTCCTTCGCAGCCCCTTCACCGAGTTTCAGGAGTCGGGTGGGCCGGCGGAATTCGAGGAGAGGGCTCGGGGACGTGGGCTGCGCCGGGCGATCGGCGAGCTGATCGTCTGTCCCTACTGCCTGGGGCTCTGGGTGGTTGCCGGGTTCTCGCTCGGCCTCGTGGTCGCCCCGCGCCTGACCCGCTTCTTCGCCGCGATCTTCTCCGCGCTGACGGTGTCCGACTTCCTGCAGATCGCCTACAAGGCGGCTGAGAAGAAGGGCCTCTGACCGCTACCGCTCGGACCCGATCGATCCGATCAGGGGGAAGGACTCCCGGCCCGGTTCGCGTAGTTGAACTCGTCAGGCCGGAGCCGGCGGTCCCCTAAGCTTTTCTTGACCCGATGGTCGCCGGCCGGAGAACGTCGATCTAGGGAGTGATTCCCGCTGGCACGCCCGACCGAATCAAACGAGCAGCTCCTCTGCAGCTTCTGCGGCAAGTCACAACGCCAGGTCAAAAAGCTGATCGCGGGCCCCGGCGTCTACATATGCGATGAGTGCATCGATCTCTGCAACGAGATCATCGACGAGGAGCTCACCGCGCCTCCCACCTTCGAGCTGGAGAACCTGCCCAAGCCGAAGGAGATCAACGAGGTCCTGAACGAGTACGTGGTTGGACAGGACGGTGCCAAGCGGGCGCTCTCGGTGGCCGTCTACAACCACTACAAGCGGGTGCAGATGTCCGCCTCTGAGGACGAGCCCGAGATCGAGCTGCAGAAGTCGAACATCCTGCTGCTCGGGCCGACTGGATGCGGCAAGACCCTGCTCGCGCAGACGCTGGCCCGGATCCTCAACGTGCCCTTCGCGATCGCCGACGCCACCGCCCTCACCGAGGCCGGCTACGTCGGCGAGGACGTTGAAAACATC
>CAYZPZ010000127.1:0-5786 GCA_964480205.1 uncultured Conexibacteraceae bacterium | reverse complement strand
GCCCCGGCGCCGGCGCCTGCGGCGCTCAGTTCACCGCCAACACGATGGCCTGCGCCTTCGAGGTGATGGGGATCAGCCCGATGGGTACCGGGATGGTGCCGGCGGTCGCCGACGCCCGCGAGCAGGTGGCGCGCGAGTGCGGGGAGCTGGTGATGAAGGTCCTGGCCGAGGACCTGCGGCCCAGCCGGATCATCACCCGCGAGTCCCTGGAGAACGCGATCGCGGCGGTGTGCATGTCGGGCGGGTCCACCAACGGCGTCCTGCACCTGCTCGCCGTGGCCAAGGAGGCCGGGGTGGCGCTGGAGATCGACGACTTCGACCGAATCTCCGAGCGCACCCCGCTGGTCGGTGACCTGAAGCCCGGGGGGCGCTTCGTCGCCAAGGATCTGTACGAGGCCGGGGGCGTCGGGGTGCTGGCCAATCGGCTGGACGAGCTCGGCGTGCTGCACCGGGAGGCGATCACGGTCACCGGCCGCACGATCGGCGAAGAGGCCGACGCCGCGGAGGAGACCCCCGGCCAGGAGGTGGTCCGCCCGCTCGATGACCCGCTCAAGCCCAGCGGCGGCCTGGTCATCCTGCGCGGCAACCTCGCCCCCGAGGGCTGCGTGGTCAAGGTGGCCGGCGAGGAGCGCCGCAGCCACACCGGCCCGGCCCGCGTGTTCGGCTCCGAGGAGGAGTGCTTCGCCGCGGTGTCTCGCCAGCAGATCGAGCCGGGCGACGTGGTGGTGATCCGCAACGAGGGCCCCTCCGGCGGACCGGGGATGCGCGAAATGCTGCAGGTCACCGCCGCCTTGGTCGGCGAGGGGATCGGCGACAAGGTGGCGCTGCTCACCGACGGTCGCTTCTCCGGCGCCACCCACGGGCTGATGGCCGGCCACGTCGCCCCCGAGGCGGTCCGCGGCGGCCCGATCGGCGCCGTGCGCGAGGGCGACCGGATCACCCTGGACGTTGACTCCCGCCGCCTCGACGTGGACCTCACCGACGAGGAGATCGCAGAGCGGGTCGCCGCCTACGAGGCCCCCGAGCCGCCATACCGCACCGGCGTCATGGCCAAGTACGCCGCAAGCGTCTCCTCTGCCTCCGAGGGAGCGGTCACCGGCCCGATCACGACGAACGTCCCGGAGTACCCCCTATAGCGCCGAGTCCGGGGCGTTCGTTGCGTGGCTAGGGAAGCGACCCGTGGGTCGCCATGAAGCGGTCCACCACCCGGTTGAAGCGCACGGGGCGCTCGAGCTGGGGGACGTGGCCGCAGCGGTCGAGGATCTCGAGCTCGGCGTTGTCCCCGATCCGTCGCTGATAGGCGAACGCCGCGGGGACCGGGACCACACGGTCGTTGCGGCCCCAGACGATCAGGGTGGGAACCTCGATCTCCTCCAGCCGATCGCGGATGTCATAGCCGACCAGGTTGGTGATCGCGTCGAAGTACCCCGGGCTTCTCAGCGCCGGGACGACGTTCTCCCAGAGGACCTCGCGCCGCAGCGAGCTCGGGTCGAAGAAGACCCCCCGGAAGGCGCGGTGGCGAAGACCGGGGCGGGTCATGCCCGACATCTGCATCTTCAGCGCCAGCGGCGCCGCCGCGCGGCCCAGGCGGCCGATCATTCGGGCGGGCTCGCGCCGAGCGCGAGCCCAGGTGATTCCCGCCGCTGAGACCAGGACCAGCTCGTCGACGCGCTCGGGGTCGGTGATGGCCACCTCGGTGGCGATGAAGCCGCCCATCGAGTTGCCGATCAGCGAGCAGCGCTCGATCCCCAGCCGCTCGCAGAAATCGCGCACGAACCGCCCGTAGGCGGGGATCGAGATGCTCCAGGGGGGCATCGGGCTGGCCCCGAACCCGGGCAAGTCGGCGGCCACCACGCGGTGGGTGCGGGCGAACTGAGGGATCTGCTCGAGCCAGTTCTGCCAGGCGCCGGAGAGGCCGTGAACGAAGACCGCGGGCGGGCCCTCGCCCATCTCCACGTAGTTGACCCGGGCGCCGACCACGTCGACCTCGCGGCGATGCCGGCGCCAGTCGATCCGCAGCCACTCCGGATCCGGGTTGCCGTAGGGGTCGGGGCCGTCCGCCGGGGTGGGAGGGGGGAGCTCCGCGCGGCCGGCGGCGAGGCGAAACGCGAAGGCGGTGTCGCTGGCGATCCTCCGAAGCTCGTCGCGTGCTGGGCGGGGTTCGCGGGTCTGAGCGGTCATTGTCAGCGGCTTCGCCATTAAACGGGTCGCGCCCGCGGCGCGCCCTCGCATCTACGCGTAGCCCATCCGCTCCAGGATCGGGATCTCTCGGATCTGGGGCGGCTGCAGGTGGTTCCAGAGGATGCCCCGGGGGCGGTCGTACTGGCGCTCCACCTCGATCACCGCGCGCGGCGTCGCCACCAGGTCGACGGGCAGGTCGTGATCGGTCACCTGCAGGTGCTCGCGCACGATCTGGATCGGGTGCACGGTGGTGGCCACGGTGGTGTGGTCGTCGATCCGGCCCGCCTCGATCAGCAGCCCGTACTCGAGATCGGAGAAGCCGCCGCCCTTGCCCACCCGGCCGCCGCTCAGGTTGACCGCCACCGACCCGCAGAGCACGAAGTCGATCTCCGGCAGCTCGTCGTCGGCCACCACCCTGCCATGACGCAGGGCGCCCTTGATCGTGGCCGCCTCGCGGATCTGCTTGGCCGAAAGCCGGCGGGGATCGAGCAGGCGAAAGGGATGGATGTCGCGCAGCCGGGGCACGGCCATGATCAGGGTCTTTCCCTCCTCCAGGGCCATCCGCCTAGCGTGCGTCTGCGGGGAGTCCGGGTTTACCTTGATCACCCTGGCTCGCTTCCACAGCCGATGCCCGGCGAGCTTCTGGGCCGCGAGCTTGGCGCCGGCGAAGTTGGGGATCCGCCCGTCGGCGCCCGGAAAGCGCGAGACCCCCTCGCGGTCCATCGACTTCCAGACGTCGCGCCGAATCTGGTCCTTGGTCCTCACCGGGCGGGATCTTAGGGGCCGCCCGCAACGCGGCTTGCGTGCAGGTGTTGAACCGGGTACGCGGGTAGCAGGGTCCTAAAATCGACCCGCGCTGAAGGCATGCCCAGAAGATTGAAGACACATCAGAAGCTGTTGGTCGCGGCGGTCACGCTGCTGACCGCGATGCTGCTGCTCGCGGTCGGCGTCTACGCCTACGACCAGTCGCAGCAGGACCAGATCGCGCCCGGCGTGCGGGTGGGCGGCGTGGAGATCGGCGGCCGCAGCGTGGAGGAGGCGCGCGGCGTGATCGAGCGCGAGGTGGTGGCGCCGCTGCAGAAGCCGGTGGTGGTCGCCTACGAGGGCGAGCGCTTCAAGCTCTCGCCGAAGCAGCTACAGCGCAATGCGGACATCGACGCCGCTCTCCAGGAGGCAGTCGACAGGACGCGTCAGGGCGGGCTGATCGAGCGCGTGGGCCGCTACGTGCAGGGCTCGGCGGTCAACGCCAATATCGATCCGCGGATCAGCTTTTCGCAGAAGGCGGTCGAGAAGTTCGTCGCTCGGATCGCGAGCAAGGTGAACCGCGATCCCCAGAACGCGAGCATCACCCCGAGCGGCGACCAGCTGAAGCCGACGCCCGGCAAGATCGGCATCACCCTGCGTGAGGACGAGCTCCGCGACGCGGTGCTCGCCGACCTGGAGGGCCCGGCCGGCGGCGAGCCGATCGCCGCCCAGGTGGACCGGGTGAAGCCGGAGATCACCACCAAGCGGCTGGCGCAGGAGTACCCGCTCTACGTCACGATCAGCCGAAGCGAGTTCAAGCTGCGCTTCTTCCGCAACCTGAAGCTGGCAAAGACCTACACGATCGCCGTGGGAGCGATCGGCTATGACACCCCCGCCGGGGAGTACACGATCCAGAACAAGGAGATCAACCCCACCTGGCACGTCCCCGACTCCGATTGGACCGGCGATCTCGCCGGCCAGTCGATCCCGCCGGGCCCGGGCAACCCGCTGAAGGCTCGCTGGATGGGGATCTACGACGGCGCCGGGATCCACGGCACCGACGACATCGGCTCGCTCGGCACCGCCGCCTCGCACGGCTGCATCCGGATGGCCATCCCCGAGGTGATCGAGCTCTTCGAGAAGGTCGAGGTCGGCACTCCGGTCTACATTCAGTAACGACGGCGGCAAGCGCCCTCCCAGGATGCGCGCCGTCCCCGGCGAAGCTATGGGCGATGGATGAGGCGGCCCCCCAACCCGTACTGACCCCAGCCTGGGAGCGCGCGCTCGAGCAGTTCGACCGCGACCTCAGCGCGCGCTCCGCGGCGCCCCGCACCCGCCGCGCCTATGCCACCGACCTCGGCGGGCTTGCGGCCTGGGCCGCCGAGCGGGACCGGGACCCGGACGAGCTTCGCCATCGCGAGCTTCGCCGCTACGCCGCCGAGCTCTCCGGCGCCGGCGCAGCCAAGGCGACCGTCGCCCGCAAGCTGGCGGCGATCCGCAGCTTCTACGAGGCGCTGTTGCGAAGCGGCGCGGTCTCGGCCAACCCAGCCGACCTGGTCGCCGTGCCGAAGCGCGACTCGAAGCTGCCCCGGGTCCTTCGGCCATCCGAGACCGAATCGCTGCTGGAGCGCATTCCCGCCCGTACGCCACTCGAACTGCGCGACCGGGCAATGCTCGAGCTCACCTACTCCTGCGGGCTGCGCGCGCAGGAGGTGATCGACCTGGACCTCGACTCGGTGGACTTCGAGGGTGAGCGGCTTCGGGTAGAGGGCAAGGGCTTCAAGACCCGGCTGGTGCCGATCGGAGAGCCCGCCCAGCAGGCGCTGCGGCGCTACCTGGAGCGCGGGCGCGCGGCGCTGCTCGGCGGCCGCGAGGAGTCCGCGCTGCTCGTCTCAAAGAGCGGTCGACGGCTTCACCCCTCGGATCTGCGGCGGCGGCTGGAGCGCTGGCTCCGCCAGGCGGCGCTCGCCGGCGGCGTCTCGCCGCACACGCTGCGCCATTCCTTCGCCACCCATCTGCTCGAGGGCGGGGCCGACCTGCGAGCGATTCAGGAGCTGCTCGGGCACTCCAGCCTCTCCACGACCCAGCTCTACACGCGAGTTGAGCCGAGCTGGATGCGAACTCAGTACGCTCGGAGTCATCCCAGGGCCTGACGCTCGCCTGGACGACCCAACCATGCATCTATAGGGTTCGTGCCGATGGCGCACAAAGCCGCCGACCGGATCCGCAACGTCGCCCTGGTCGGTCACCGCGGCAGCGGCAAGACCTCTTTGCACGAGGCCCTGCTGTTCGAGGCCGGCGTGATCAACCGGATGGGCCGAGTCGAGGACGGCACCACGGTCTCGGACTTCGAGGACGACGAGCAGAGGCGCGAGATGTCGATCGGCGCTTCTCTCGCCTCCTTCGAGTACGAAGGGCGCAAGATCAACCTGATCGATACCCCCGGCGAGCCCAGCTTCGTCGCCGACACGATCGCCACGCTGCGCGTCGTCGACGCCGCCGTGGTCGTGGTCAACGCGGTGATGGGCGTCGAGGTGCACACCGAGCGGCTCTGGCAGCGAGCCGACGCCGAGGGACTGGCCCGCCTGGTCTTCGTCAACATGCTCGACCGAGAGCGCGCCGACTTCTTCCGGACCCTGGAATCGATGCAGGGCGCCTTCGGCTCCCACGTGGTCGCCACCGAGATCCCGATCGGCTCCGAGCACGAGGTGAGCGGCGTGATCGACCTGATCGACATGAAGGCGTTCGTCGCCCAGGGGGAGGGCCGGGGAGCGGCGGCCGAGCAGGAGATCCCCGAGGAACTCCGAGACCGGGCGCAGGAGTACCGCGAGAAGCTGATGGACGAGGTGGCCGAGAACTCC
>CAYZPZ010000126.1:0-5833 GCA_964480205.1 uncultured Conexibacteraceae bacterium | reverse complement strand
ACCCGCCGCTCGTCGAGGCCGCCGAAGTCGACCGGGCCGGGCATCAGCTCCTCGGGCGGGGGGATCTCGATTCCGATCGCGGCCATGCGCCGCTTCAGCGTCTGGTAGGCGAAGCCGTAGATCTGCGAGGAGTGGTGGCCGTAGGAGACGAAGTCGGAGGGGTCATCGGCCTCGGGCGGGCAGAAGACCTCGGCGGCGTGGGGCAGCAGATTGGTCAGGGTGTCCACCACCACCCGCTTCATCTCGGGACGCTCGGCGCAGACATCCCTGAGGAAACGGACTCCGAAGGCGATGTGGCGGTGCTCGTCCTGCTCGACCAGGCGGAAGCCCCTGTTGAACCCCGGATAGAGGTCGTGGTCGTCGGTGTACTGAATGATGATCCGCTGGCCGGGCATCGCCAGCACCCCCTCGGTGACCATGTGATAGGTCACGATCCCCTCGACGAACAGCTCGAGATCGTCGGGATTGGCTTTGAGCCGGTTGGCCACACCCCGCAGTGAGTCGTCGAAGAGGAAGTGCCAGGGCTCGAGCGTGAGCATGGTCTGCTCCATCTCGCGGAGGCGAGAGCGCAGATCCTCGGATTCCAGCCCCATCACCTCGGCCATCCAGCGGTCGAAGAAGACGGCGTGGCGCATCTCGTCGACGAGCTGGGTGGCGAGGAAGGCCTCTACCTCTCCGCTGGGGGCGGCGAGCAGGAACGGCGCGAGGTCGGCGGTGACCCGCTCTTCGCCGACGTAGAAGCTGCCCAGAGAGAAAGCGGTGTGGGCCTGCGCCTCGGTCGGGGTGATCAGCCAGTGCTGTTTGTCGATGGAGAAGTCGAGCTCGTGCGCCCGCCAGTTCTGCCGCTCCCAGAGCGCGTAGAGCTGCTCGTAGTCCATCAACCCGCCACGGGGGCGGCGGCGCTCGCCGGGATCGCCGGCTGCGCCCTCGCCGCTCCGCGGCGCTTCGTTCGGACCCGCGCCGTTGCGCTCACCGCCCCAGGCGCCGGCGCGGTCGGTCTGCACGCGGCGCTGGCGCTCCTCACGCTCGAGCTCGGGGCCGTCCAGGCCCTCGGCGCGGTCGATCCAGCGCCCCAGCAGGGTGACCGGCGGGATGCGGCCGTCGATCTCGGTGAGCCCGAGCTGCATCGCCTGCGATGGGGTCATCTCGCCGGAGAGCAGGCGCAGCCAATCCGAGTAGCGCATCCGCACCAGGGCGTCGGCCTCCTCGGGCAGACCGCGCTCGCAGCGCACCTCCCCGTCATCGACATCGATCGTCCAGCTTCCACCACCGTCGCCGACCAGCTCGTAGCCCAGTCTGAAGCGCTCGCCGCGGGTCCACTCCGGGTCGATCGCGTAGGCAAGCGAGCGGAAAAGCAGGTCGGGGTCGACCGCGATCCCCATTTTGGCGAGCACCCGGGGGCCGGCCTTCTGGTCGAGCTTGCGCAGCGCCAGGGCCATGCGTCGCTTGCCCTGCAGCCGCAGGCGCCCGCGCAGCATCGCGCCCAGCGGGTTGCCGCCGGCGGCCAGCCTGGCGAAGGTGGCCGGGTCGGTCGCGATCGCGAAAGCCTCGCCGTTGAGCTCGGCCCCGGCCTCGGCGTCTGTGACCTCGGCGCGGTCGCCGCGCGAGCTGATGCGCCACGCACCGAGCCCGTCGAGCTCGAGGCGGTAGCTGAAGCCCCTGGGCAGGGTGGCGGCCGCGGCCGGCAGCGAGTGGACGATCAGGCGGGCGGCGAGCTCGGGGTCGGACCGGGACATGCGCCGCAGCGCCTGGGTGGCGGTTCCTCCTGAACCGTCGGAGAGACGTCCGTCGCTTGCCATGCCCACCTCCTGCTCGAAGCGTTCTCGCCGCGATTCTGTCAGAAGCGTGGGTCGATTTGGCTGGTCAGCCAGTTTCGGAGCAGGGCGCCGTAGCGCCGCGCCAGCGCCGTCGTTGCCCGCGCCCGGCTGAATAGAATGGCGCCGCCTTGCTTGGCCCCGAGACCGCGCACTCGCCGAACGCCGACGACCTCAACACCCTCTACTGGGTGCTGCTGATCATCGCGACGGCGCTGGCCGTGGCGATCAACGTCGCCCTGGTCGCCTTCGCGGTCCGCTTCCGCGCCCGCCGGGGCGCCCAGCCGCGCCGCCTGAGCAGCCGCCGCCCGGTTCAGCTCCTGATCGGCGGGACCTTCGCCGGGCTGGCCGCGGTCATCTTCGTGCTGGGCGTGCTCGTCACCTCCGATGCCGAGGACGTCGAGGCCTCCGGACCGGAGGGCCTGCAGGCCTCGACTGAACGGACCGCCCAGCGCGGCCTCGATCTGCCCGCTCAGGGCGAGGTCGAGCCGCTGGAGATCGAGGCCAGCGGGCAGCAGTGGATCTGGCGCTACGAGTATCCGGACGGCACCTTCTCCTACTACGAGCTGGTGGTCCCGGTGGATACCGCGGTCGTGGTCAAGCTGAGCTCCACCGACGTCGTCCATCGCTGGTGGGTGCCCGGGCTGGGCGGCAAGTTCGACGCGCCGCCCGACCAGGAGAACCAGACCTGGTTCAAGGCCGACGAGGAGGGCACCTACGAGGGCGCCTCCTACCAGTTCTCCGGCGCCGCCTACGCAGCGATGCGCACCCAGGTCCGGGTGGTCAGCGCCACCGAGTACGAGGCCTGGCTCTCCCGGCAGCGCGACGACATCCAGGAGGCGCAGTCCTTCGTCCAGGAGCAGGTGACCGCCGAGACGGAGCTGTCCGAGCCCGAGCAGACCAGCGAGCGCGAATCGGCGGAGGAAGGACCATGAGCGGCGGGCCCGCGATTGCCCCGCAGCGTCCCGAGCTGGCCAGCGACGGGATCCCGCCGGCCCGGCCCCGCTGGCTGGCGCTGGCGACCAGCACCGACCACAAGGACGTCGGGCGGATGTTCATCGCCGGAGCGCTCTCCTTCCTGGTCCTGGGCCTGGTCCAGTTTCTGTTGATCCGGCTGCAGCTCGTCGTCCCCGAGAACACGATGATCGAGCCGGTCACCTTCAACCGGCTGCTGTCGGTGATGAGCGCCAGCGTCGTCGTGCTGTTCGCGGTGCCGCTCGCGCTCGGCCTGTTCACCTACGTGGTGCCGCTACAGGTCGGCGCCCGTCAGATCGCCTTCCCCCGGCTCGGCTCGCTCGCCTTCTGGCTGTACGCGATCGGCGGCGCGGCGCTCTACGTCTCCTTCATCTACACGCCGCCCGAGGCCGGCTTCAACGCCCTGCCCCCGCTCTCGGACACCGCCTTCATCGAAAACAACGGCGTCGACGTCTGGACTACCGCGGTCGGCCTGAGCGCGCTCGGGTTCACCCTGCAGGCGATCAACCTGATCGTCACCGTCTCGCGCCTGCGAGCGCCCGGCCTGGCCTGGCGCAGGCTGCCGCCGTTCAGCGTCGCGGCGTCGATCTGCGGCTGGGTGCTGGTGGTGGCGGGACCGGCGATGCTCGCGGCGCTGACGATGCTGGAGATCGATCGGCACTTCGACGGCGTCTTCTTCAGCGCCGGAGAGGGCGGGGCGCCCACGTACTACCAGCACCTGAGCTGGATCTTCTTCACCGGCTGCTATCTGCTGATGGTGATCCCCGCCGCCGGCGCGATCTCCGAGATCGTGCCCACGCTCTCGCGCAAGCCGCTGCTTTCACGCGGAGCGGTGACCACCTCGATGACGGCGATCGCCGCGCTCGGGCTGCTCGCCTGGATGCAGAACATGTTCACCGCCTCGATCCCGATCGGCTGGCTGTACGGCGCGATGGCCGTGGCGCTGGCGCTCCTGGTTCCGGTGGGCGTCCTCTTCGTCAACTGGCTGGCGACGCTCGCCTTCGGCGCGATCGAGCTGCGGGGCCCGATGCTGTTCGCGCTGGCGGCGATCTCGACGCTGGCGATCGGCCTGGCCGGGGAGCTGATGCACGCCGTGATCCCGGTCAACTGGCTGCTGGCGGACACTGCCGACGCCACCGCCGCCACCGGCTACGTCCTGGTCGGCGGCTCGGTGCTGGGCGGCCTGGCGGCGCTCCACTACTGGTTCCCGAAGATGACCGGGCGCACCATGGGCGAGGGTCGCGCCCGGGTCTCGGTGGCGCTGATCGTGGTCGGCGTGCACCTCACCTTCCTGCCCATGGGACTGGCCGGCATCGAGGGGCAGCCGGTGGACGTCTACAAGTACTTCGACACCGGCAACCTGGACGTGCTCAACCTGCTCTCGAGCATCGGGGCCCTGGTCCTGGCCGCGGGGATCGCCGTCTCGCTGATCAACGTGTTGCGGAGCATGAAGGTCGGGCCGCGGGCGGGGCCCGATCCGTGGCAGGGCGACAGCCTCGAGTGGCTGGCCACCTCGCCACCGCCGCCCCACAACTTCGACGTGGTCCCCGACGTCCGCAGCGCCGAGCCGATGCGCGACATACGCGAGGCGGTGCGTCGTCGCGAGGCCGCCGCGGCGAGTCGGTCCGCGGCTGGTCAGCCGGTAGCCTGACGGCCCATGGCCGGCCCCAGCTCCGGCGGCGGGGGCGGTGGTTCCAGCGCGGCGTCTGTGGCCGCCGCTGATCTGGCCCGGTTCCGCCGCCTCGCAGACCTGACCATCCTCGCGACTTTCGCCCTGATCGTCCTCGGCGGCGTCGTGCGCGTGAGCGAGTCCGGCCTGGGCTGCGGCCCCGGGGGCAGTGGCACCGAGGGCTGGCCGCTCTGCAACGGCGAGGCGATCCCCTTCTTCGCAAGCACCGAGGTGATCATCGAGTTCTCTCATCGCCTGCTGGCGGCGATCGTCACCGCATTGATCGTGGGGCTGGCGTGGATCGCGTACCGCCGGCTGCGCGACCTGCACTGGCCCCTTCGCGCCTCGCTGGCGGCCGGCGTCCTGGTGGCGGTCCAGGCCGGGCTCGGCGGGCTGACCGTCGAGAAGAGTCTGGCCGAGGAGCTGGTCGCGGCCCACCTCGGCCTGGCGATGCTGCTGCTGGGGCTGCTGGTCTGGATCGCGGTCCGGGCCCGGGCCGAGCCGGCCACCGGGCCGGCAGACACGGAGCCCGAGAACGCGGGAGAATCGTCCCGTGCCGCGCCGAAGGCGACCGGGTCGATACCGGGACTGAAGCCGTTCGCGGCCGCGGCCGTCGTCCTGCTGCTGGGCGCGATCGTGGCCGGCGGCTACGTCGCGGGCACCGAGAAGGAGGGGGTTGAGGCGGGCCGCAACGTGAGCGGCGCGCACTCGGCCTGCGGGGACCGTTTCCCCGGCTGCCTGGACCGGAGCGTGATGCCGTTCGGCGAGAGCCGGCTCACCGACATCCACCTCACCCACCGCGCCTTCGTCTACTCGGCCACGCTCGCGATCCTGCTCCTGCTGGCGCTCGCCTACGCGCGCGGCGCCCGCTCCCGTCTGCTGGGGCTGGCCGGCGGGCTGCTCGCGCTGCAACTGCTGCTCGGCGCCCTCAATGTCTGGCTCGGCGAGCACGCGACCCTGATCGTCGCCCACCTGATCACCGCCACCCTGCTGTGGAGCGCCGTGCTGCTGATCGCCTACCGCCTGGCCTGGGCGCCTCAGCCCGCCGCGGCCGCGGCGGCTGCGCGACCGGGTGAGGCCCGTCCCTCGACGGCGGCCGCCTGATGGGGGCGCAGGCCGAGGAGCGTCCGGTCCGCGCGCCGCGCGAGGCGGGAGATGCGAGAGGCTTGGATGGGTCGGAGCCGAGCGGCAACGGGGCCGAGCGTCCCGGCTCGCGCGAGCAGCTGATGCGCTCGGCGATCGCCGCCGCCAACGACTACGTCAGCCTGACCAAGCCGCGAATCATCTCGCTCCTGCTGCTGACCACGATCGCGACCATGTTCGTCGCCGATCCCTCCGGCCCCGGCCTCGGGGTGATCCTCTGGACCGCACTCGG
>CAYZPZ010000125.1:0-5835 GCA_964480205.1 uncultured Conexibacteraceae bacterium | reverse complement strand
AGCCGCCCTTGACCACCTCGATCACGGTGCCCTCGACCGGCGCACCCGATTCGGCGGCGCGCTCGATCCGGCGCCAGGCCTTCTCGAAGCGGGCGCGCTTCTTGGAGAGGATCAGCCGGCCCTCCTGGTCCTCCTTGGTCAGGACCAGCGCGTCGACCTGCTCGCCGAGCTCGACCTCCTCGGAGGGATCCACCGACTTGCGGATCGAGAGCTCGTTGGAGGGGATGACGCCCTCGGACTTGTAGCCGATGTCCACCAGGACCTCGTCCTTGTCGATGCGGACGACCTGGCCGCTGACCACATCCCCCTCGCCGAATGCATGGATGGTGGCGGCGTAGTTGGGGACGAGCTTGCCGTCGACCTCGACCATCAGCTCCTGCGAGCTTGTGGCCCCGTTGGGCGGCGTGGTCTCGACCGTGGCGCCGTCGCCGGCCTCGGCGGGCTGCGTCGCCTCGGGCGCCTCGGCCTCGGCGTCGGTTGTGGCCTCTGTAGGTGGCACGAGCGGAACAGTTTAGGCACAGCCGTCCACAATGGCGGGCAGCGGCCCCGCTACTCTCACCGCCGTGCCCAGGCGCGCAACAAAGCGAGGAGACGAGCGCACACCCCTATCCGGCCGCTACGACGTGATCGTCTGCGGAGCCAGCTTCGCCGGCCTCGCCGTCGCCCGCCAACTGACCGGCAGCGGGGCACGGGTGCTGCTGCTGGACCGCTACGAGATCGGCGAGCGCCAGACCTCGGCCTGTGGCATCCCCACCGCGTGGCTGGAGGCGATGGGCCTGGAGGCCTCTGCGCGCCAGGAGTTCGGCGAGCTAGCCGTGCACACCCCGCACGGAACCTCGCGATATGAGCTGCCGTGGACCTTCTCAACCTTCGACTACCGCGAGCTCTGCAGGCTGCTCGACGACCAGAACGACGCCGAGTTCGAAACGGCCAAGGTGGAGGGGCGGAGCGGCGAAACGGTGCACACCGACCGCGGTGACGTGCAGGCGCCCCTGATCGTCGACGCGCTCGGCTGGCGGCGGATCCTGGCCTCCGGCGGCGGCTACCAGCCGCCCGATGCCCCCCTCTCCCGAGGGCTCGAGGTACATCCGGAGGGCGCCAGCGAGGATCTCGCGATCTGGATCGACCGCCGCTACGTGCCGGCCGGCTACGGCTGGTGTTTCCCGGCCCGCGACGAGCAGCGGATCGGGGTCGGCTCATTCGACCCGCGCTTCCACGTCAAGGACACCACGGTCCTCCTCGCCGACGACCTGGAGCGGCCCGCGGTGCGCTACCAGGGCAACTGGATCCCCCACCAGCTGCGCGAGGCGACCGAGGACATCGTCTTCTTCGCCGGCGACTCGGCGGGCCATTGCCTGCCCCTGACCGCCGAGGGCATCCGCACCGCCTTCTACTTCGGGATCAGGCTCGGCGACGAGCTCCGGGCCGTGATCGAGGGCCGACAGAGCCGCGGGCGGGCGCTCGCCCGCTACGCGGAGTTCGTCGAGGGGCACGAGTGGAAGTTCCGCTGGATGCTGCGGGCCCAGCGGCTGCTGCCGCGACTGCCGGCACGGGTCCAACGCGCTCTGATCTGGGCGGCCGGCCGCAAGCGCTTCGTGGATTGGGCCTTCGACCACTACCTGCGCATCGCCCCGCCCGAGTTCGCCGGGCCGGCCCCGCGGCCACGCAGCGACCCAACGCCGCTGCCCGCCGCGGCCTGACCCCCGGCTTGGCAAAGGAGCTCTCCGACCGCGAGCTGCGGCTGCTGCGGATGCGCGGGCAGGGGCTGCTGGACGGCGCCCGGGCGCGCTCCGTCTCGGCGGCCACCTCGGCGGCCCTGGCCATCCAGGCCCAGGACGTCGGCGTCGGCATGCTCGGCGTCCGGGCCAGGACCACGCTGACCGCGGCGCAGGCCCGGCGCCAGTCCGCTCGCCCGGCGGTCTGCCGCTCGTGGCTGATGCGAAACACGCTGTTCCTGTTCGCGAGCCGGGACCTCGCCTGGCTGCGACCGGCGCTGTCGGAGCGACCGCTGACCCAGGCGATGCGCAGGCTCGAGCAGGAGGGGGTGACCGGTCGCGAGGTCGAGCGCCTGCTCGGGCTCCTGCGGGAACGCCTCGCGGGCGGGCCGCTGCCGCGCCCCGAGGCGCGCGAGCTGCTGATCTCGGAGGGCGTCACCCCCGGGGAGAACAACCAGCGGATCTACTGGCTCTTTCACGCCGCCGCCCTTCGCGGGGTCCTGGTCGTCCGCCCCGCCCTCGAGCGGGTGCAGACCTTCGTGGCCGCGCCCGAGGGCGAGGAGCAGCCGCGCGAGCGCGCGCTCGGAAAGCTCGCTCGCCGCTACCTCAAGGCGCACGCGCCGGCGACCGCGGACGACCTGGCCTACTGGGCGAAGATCAGCAAGGCCGACGCTCGCCTGGGCTGGGAAGACGCCGGCCGCACGGTCGAGGTGCGGACCTCCCAGGGGCCGATGACGGCCCTGCCGGGCGCGCTGGAGCCGCCCGCGCTGTCTGAGCCCGCGGTGCGGCTGCTCGGGGAATGGGACCACTTCCTCCTCTCCTGGGTCGACAAGGGCGTGGCCCTTCCCGCCAACCAGATCGACGTCCGCCTGGTCGCGGGCCGCAAGACCGCCTTCGCCGACGGGCTCGCCTTCGCGACCTGGAGACTGAACCGGGAACGCGGCCGGATCACGGTCGAGGTGGAGCCGTTCGGCGGCCTACCTGGCGGCGTTCGGCCCGGCCTGGAGGCCGAGGTGGCGGATCTCGGCCGCTTCTTCGAGGCCGAGGCGCGCCTGCGGGTCGCATAGCCGCCGCCCGCGCCCGCCGGCGCTCAGCGGACGATCAGATAGGTCCCGAGCAGCAGCATGAGCACGCCCACCGCCCGCTCCCAAGTGATCGCCGTTTCCTCCAGGCCGAACGCCCCCGCCCGGTCGATCGCCACCGAGGCCGCGAGCTGACCGGTGATCGTCGCCGCGGCGACGCCGCCGGCGCCGATCACGTTCACGGTGACCAAGGCCGTGAACACGTAGGCGGCGCCGAAGATCCCGCCCAGCAGGTAGTACCACTCGACGTTGGCGGCCTCGGTCACTCCCCCGGCCCGGCCGCTGAGCACCACGATCGCCGCCAGCAGGGCGGTGCCGATCATGAACGAGACCAGCGCCGCGGCGAAGCTGCCGGTGGCCTTGCCCAGCCCGGCGTTGACCGGGGCCTGCAGGGCGATGAACCCGCCCACCACCGCCATGAAGAACACCGCGAGGCCCTTGTCCATGGCTCTGGATGCTCTCAGAGCGGGCGGCCCTACTCGGCCTCGGGACGGGGCTCGCCCGGCCAGGCCCCCGTCCAGCGCTGGAAGGCGCGGCGGGCGCCGTGCTCGGCGAGGCTGCGCACCGCGGTGAAGATCGCGCCCTGCAGGACGCTGGCGATGATCAGCTTCGGCATCGAGACCTCACGGTGCTCGGGCTCGGGCGGCTCCTGGTCGTCGATCAGGGACCAGACCCGCTCGAATGCGATCCTGCCCGCGAATCCCGCGATCAGCCCGGCGACGATCGCGAACGGCGTGAACAGGAGCCTCTCCATGTTCGGACTCTGCCCCGCGTGGATGGCGCCGAAACGGCTGCCGGCGGCGCTCGAGGGCCCCGCGAGCTACTTCGCGGCGAGCCAGTCCCGGCCGACCCCGACGTCCACCGCCAGCGGCGGGTCAAGCGGGAATGCCGCGCACATCTCGCGCTCGACCAGCTTCCCCGCCCGCTCCATCTCGTCCGTCGGTCCCTCGAACAGCAGCTCGTCGTGGATCTGCAGGACCAGCCTGGTCTCCATGCCCTCCTTCGCCAGCGCCTTGTGGGCGCGGACCATGGCGATCTTGATGATGTCGGCGGAAGTCCCCTGAATCGGCATGTTGACCGCGAGGCGCTCGCCCTGGCCCCTGACCTGGGGGCGGCCGGAGCGCAGCTCGGGGATCGGGCGGCGGCGGCCGAGCAGGGTGCTGACGTAGCCGTCCTGCTTGGCCGAGGTGATCGTCTCGGTGATGTAGCGCTTCACCGCCGGGAAGCGCTCGAAGTAGCGCTCGATGTAGGCGCCGGCCTCCTCCTGGGAGATGTTCAGCCGGTCGGCCAGCCCATAGGCCGAGAGGCCATAGGCGATGCCGTAGTTGACCATCTTCGCCTTGGAGCGCTCCCCCGGGGTGACCTTGTCGAGATCCGCGCCCAGCACCTCGGCGGCGGTGGCGGCGTGGATGTCCTCGCCGCGGGAGAAGATCTCCTTGAGCGCGTCCTCGCCCGCGATCTGGGCGAGGATCCGCAGCTCGATCTGGTTGTAGTCGGCCGAGAGCAGGCGCTGGCCGCGCGGGGCGACGAAGCAGGAGCGGATCGGCCGGCCCTCCTCGGTGCGGATCGGGATGTTCTGGAGGTTGGGATTGGTGCTGGAGAGGCGCCCGGTCGCGGTGGCGGTCTGGTTGAAGGTGGTGTGGATGCGCTTGGTATCGGGGTCGATCAGCTCCGGCAGCGCGTCCAGGTAGGTGCTCTTCAGCTTGGTCAGCTCACGCCAGGACTCGACCTTGCCGACGATCTCGTGCTCGTCCCGAATCTGCGAGAGCACGCGCGCGTCGGTGGAGAAGCCCGTCTTGCCACGGCGCTTCTTGGTCAGCCTGAGCTCGTCGAACAGCACCTCGGCCAGCTGCTGCGGGGATCCGATCGTGAACTCGCGGCCGGCCAGCCCGAAGATCTCGGCCTGCAGCTCGTCGATGCGGCGCTCGAAGCCCTGGCCGATGTCCGCGAGCCGCTTGCTGTCGAGCAGGACGCCGGTCCGCTCCATCCCCGCCAGCACCTCGACCAGCGGCATCTCCACCTCGTCCATCAGCTTCTCCAGGCCCGCCTCCTTCATCGAGGTCCGCTGGCGCTGCGCCACCTCCCAGGCGAGCAGCACCTCGGCGGCGGGGTCCGCCGCGGGCTCCTCCCCGAGCTCCAGCTGGGCCTCGTCGGCGCCGCCGGCCTCAACCCCGTCGCCCCCGTCGGTCCCCTCGGCGGCCGCGCCGTACCCGGCCGGCGGCTCGCTCGAGCTCGCCGCCAGGCCGCGCTGGGCGGCGATCTCGGCGAGGTCGTAGGTCCGACGGGCGGGATCCAGCAGGTAGGCACCGACCATGGTGTCGTGGCGCAGGTCGAGGCCCTCGGGGCCTGCGGCGGCCAGCAGGCCGTGGCGGGCGCCGCCGCCGAGGCTTTTGATGTCGTGGCCGATCAGGGGGCGGTCGCGAAGCGCGGCGACCAGGTCGGTGAAGTCCTCGCACTCGCCCTTGACGATCCGCTCGGCGTCGGCGGCCGCCCAGGTGCCGGCGACGATCGACAGGGCGATCTCGCCGTCGGCGAGCTCCTCGATCGGGCCCTCGCCGGCGATGACGTCCAGGGTCTCGTCGACCGCGGCCTCGGGGATGAACTCGGCGCCCAGCTCCTCCTCCAGCCGCTCCAGGATCACCCGCAGCTCGAACTCGCGAGCCATCTCCCGCAGGCGGCCGCGGTCCATCCTGGAGGCCATCAGCTCGTCGAGGGCCAGCTCGATGTCGACCTCGTAATCGAGAGTCGCCAGGCGCTTGGAGATCCGGGCGTCCTCGGCGTGCTTGGTGAGGTTCTCTTTGCGCTTGGCGCCGGAGATCTTGTCGACGTTGGCGAGCACCTCCTCTAGCGAGCCGAACTCCTGAAGCAGCTGCGCGGCGGTCTTGTCGCCGATCCCCGGGACGCCGGGGATGTTGTCGGAGGTGTCGCCCTTGAGGCCGATCAGGTCGGTGACCAGCTCAGGCGGGACCCCGTAGCGCTCGATTACGCCGTCGCGGTCGTAGACCTTGGTGTCGGTGACCCCGCGCGAGGTGGTCATG
>CAYZPZ010000124.1:0-5842 GCA_964480205.1 uncultured Conexibacteraceae bacterium | reverse complement strand
ACCCCGCCTCCAAGGACCCGGAGTACCAGTTCCGGCTCGCCGCGGAGGCCGGGTACTCGGCGATCGCCTGCCAGATCGGGCTGGCCACCAAGTACTACCCCGACTACGCGGGCCAGGTGCCGCTGATCCTCAAGGTCAACGGCAAGACGGACATCCCGCCCTCCGGCGACGCGCTGTCCACCACCAACGCGTCGGTCGAGGACGCGGTCCGGCTCGGCGCCGACGCGGTCGGCTACACGCTGTACGTCGGCTCACCGCGCCAGGACGCCGACCTGCGCCAGCTCCAGGACGTGCGCGAGGCGTGCGACCGCTACGGCATGCCGTTGGTGATCTGGGCGTACCCCCGTGGGAGTGCGATTGATGAGAAGGGCGGCCGCGACTCCTTCTACGCGATCGACTACGCGGCGAGGATGGCGATGGAGATGGGCGCCGACGTGGTCAAGCTCAACATGCCGAAGCTCAATCCCGACAAGGACCGGGACGCCCCTGCGCCCTACAACGAGATGGAGGTCAGCCAGGAGGAGGCGATCCGCCACTGCGTCGAGTCCGCGGGCCGCTCCCTGGTCGTCCTCTCCGGCGGCTCCAAGGCCGACGACGAGGTGGTGCTCGGCAACACCAAGATGGTCATGGAGGCCGGGGGCTCCGGCGTGATCTTCGGTCGCAACGTCTGGCAGCGGGAGTACGGCGCGGCGCTGGAGATCATCGAGCAGATCAAGGAGACGCTGCTCGGCAACGTTCGCCGGATCCCGTAGCCCAGGCGGGAGGGCGGGCGCGCATACCGCCTGCGCTGCGCAGTGAAACTGACTTGCTCGGCGGCATGCCCGCCCGCCCCGTTCGGGCGCAAATACCTGCGGGACGCTGGGGAGAGGTGAGCTCGCAACGGCCTCAAGCTAGGTAGTTATGAGAAAGCGGGTTGGATGGTGGCGCGGGTATTTGCTGCTGGGGGTGGCGGCGGTGCTGGTGGCGGCGCCGTGCGGGTCGATGGATGGGGAGCGGGGATCGGAGCGGATGCTGCCCGGGACGCTGGAGGCGGAGGTGGTGGAGGTGACCGACGGGGACACGATCGAGGTCGAGCTGGTGGGAGGCGGCCGGGAGCGTGTCCGCTACATCGGCATCGACACCCCGGAGTCGAATCCGGACCAGCCCCTCGAGTGCTTCGGGCCCGAGGCGGCCGAGGCCAACCGCGAACTCGTCGAGGACCGGCGGGTCCGACTGCAGCCGGGGCCTGAGCAGCGCGATCGCTACGGGCGGCTGCTCGCCTTCGTTCGGGTCGGAGACACGCTGGTCAACGCCGAGCTGGTCAGGCGCGGCTACGCGCGGACGCTGACGATCGCGCCCAACGACGTCCTCGCGCCGACGCTGCAGCAGCTCGAGCGCCAGGCCGCCCGCGCCGGCCGCGGGCTCTGGGACGCTTGTAGCAAGTGACTCTTGCAAGCTCGATTGCTACGCTGGCGCGCGCCATCACCAGCCGGCCCACATCTACGTCGGCCACAAACACCGCCGACGAATAGACCGCGGCCGGACCTGGGGGCACACCTATGGCGAATATGCGGATGCGACAGAGCATGGCTCAGATCGAGCTCGCCTTCGAGCAGGAGATGGCGCTCGAGCGCCGCCGGCGCGAGCAGCTTCGCAAGCGCGCCGCGAACCGCTCGCGAGCGCGTCGTATTCAGCGCACGGAGTCGCGCGGCAACGTCAGGTTCGGCGTGCTACTGGTCGCGCTGACGATCACGGTGGTGACCGTGGTGGTCGTCATGTTCGAGACGCTGGCCTGGTTGATGGCCTAATTCGAGCGGGGCATCCGCTCGAGTGCGTTATCCGCTTCGAGTCGCCCGTTGCGGTCGGCCTCGGTACCGATCCGCTCGTAGACCTCGTCGCGGAAGATCGCCACGTCACGCGGAGCCGTGATTCCCAGACGCACCTTCTCCCCGGCGACGGAGAGAACCTGGACCTCGATCCCGTCGCCGATCATGATGCTCTGGCCCGGCTTCCTTGTCAGCACCAGCATCCTTAGCCTCCACTCCCGGATCCGGCCCTACCTCCGGTCGGTTCCGCGGTTGCCTACCAGAAATTGAGTAGCTTAGCGCACGCCTTGCGCCTCGGCTAGAGTCACCGCCTCGATGGCCAGAAAGTCACTTCGACCCCAACTCAACCAGATTCGCGCCTGGGTGCGGCAGGGGCGCACCGACGCCTGGATCGCTCACCAGCTCGAGGTCTCGGCCTCCGACCTGAAGGACTTCCGCAAGCGCCACGGGCTCGACCCGGAGGGCGACGAGCCTGCGGGCGACGTCGATCTCCGTGACGAGATCGAGGCCGAGATCGAGGCCGAGCTCGACACCGAAGCCGAGCAGGAGGAACCCGATGACCGCGGCGCCGAAGAGCCGGCCGAGCCCGAGGAGGGCGCCACCGACGAGGACGGCGACGGCGACGGCGACGGCGAGCGTCCCAGGCGGCGCCGCCGGCGCCGGCGCGGCGGCCGCGGCAGGCGCCGCAAGAGGGGTCCGCTCGAGGCTACCTTCGACCACGGCGAGAAGGACGGGTACGGCCTGTGGCTGGACCCGGCGGTCACGGACGATCCCACCTACTCCGAGCACTGGGCCGGACACCGAGCGGTGAAGGTGACGATCGAGCCCGAGAGAATCGTGCTCGAGCGCATCGACGAGTAGCTCCACGGCCCCGACTGCCGGGGCGCGCGGCGCCCCTAGTCGGCCGGCGCCAGCCGGCCTCCCGCGTAGTCGGTGGCGCCGCGCAGGTGCACGTAGAAGGCGCCGTCCACGATCGCCTGTGGATCGAGGTCCGGCGCCTCCTCGGGCATCGTCCACCGGGCCGCCTCCAGGCACCAGTCGGTTCCCTCGGCGTAGAGGTCGGCGAGTTCGCCGGCCGTGAAGGTGGCGCCGATCCGCCGCCTGAGTTCGTCGCGGATCGCATCGACCGCACGAAGCGCACGCGATCCAGTGCGGGACTCGGCGGTGAGCTCGCGCAGCCGCCGGTGGCCCTCCTCCCACTGGTAGATCGCGTTGTCGAGGGGGTAGCCCATCGGCCCTATATGACTAGCAGGCGCGGCCGGCACGGTCCGAGCCCACGCGCGCTAACGCCCGCTCGAGACGGGCGGCGTTTCGGTGCGCGCCGGTGTCCCCGCGCAGGCGATCGGGTCGAGCGGACCGGTCAGCTCCCAGACGCCGACCAACTCGGTGCCGGCGACCCGGCGGGCACCGCGCGAGCGCTCCAGCCAGAAGCCCTCGACGGGAGGGGTGGCCGAGGCCGGCTCATCCTGGTCGTAGGCGGGCGTGGTGACGATGTAGTGGTAGTCGCCTCCGTTGGCCTCGGCGATCCACTCCGGGCACTCCGCTTCGTTGAAGGAGCCGCGCTCGCCGGGCTCCCCGATGTAGCGAACCCGGTTGGAGGCGTCAGGTCCCCAGAGCCCATACTGAAACAGGGCGCCGGTGGTTCCGGCCAGGCCGATCCGTGCGTCCCGCACCCCCCGCGCGAAGTCGTAGGCGACCCCGAGACCCTGGCCGAGCTCGATCGCCGGATGCTCGTCGCGCGGATACTCGGGCGCGGAGGACGCGTAGCGGAGATCCAGGTACTCGTCCTGGGCGAGCCGGCCGAGGACGGCGAGGGCGACCAGCGCGACCGCCGCGCCCGCCGCCAGCGGCATGCGGCCCACCCCGCGCCGCGACAGCGCGACCAGCGCCAGGGGCAGGCCGAGGAGCGCCGCGGCGAGCAGCAGCGAGCCGGCGAGGCGATCGGTGTCGATTGCCTCCAGCGCCCCGGCGCTGACCGCGGTCAGCGCGGCGAAGAGCGCCAGCGCGCCGAGCCGCCACCAGCTCTCCCGCACCCGGGGGATCGAGGGCGGGATCGCCACCAGGACGAACGCCAGCGCCAGGCCCGGGGCCAGGTAGCGGATGTTGAGTCTGAAACCGACCGGGGAGCCCTCGGGGCCTGAGGCGCCCAGCGGAGTGAGCACGTACGCGATCGCCGCGATCAGCGCCACCCCGGCGAGCATGCGTTCCAGGCGCCCGCCGAAGCGCAGCCACACAACGACACCGGCGATCGCCAGCAGCAGCGCCAGCGGCCACAGCTCACCCAGCCGCTCCTCCAGGCCCGGCCGGAAGAAGCGCCCCCAGACGTCGGTGTCGGTCAGATAATGAGCGATGGAGAACGGCTCGCGTCCCTGCAGCTCCTCGGGCTTGGTCAGCGGGCCCAGGTCGAGGAACGGGAACGGGGTGCCGGAGACGATCAGGTTGCGCGCGTACCAGAGCCCGCCACCGACGGTCAGCCCGGCCGCCCAGGTGCCTGCGGCGCGAAGGCGCTCCCCGGTGATGGCGATCGCGACCACGCCGACGCTGAGCGCCCCGACCGCCGGGACCACGGTCAGCTTCGTGCCGAGCGCCAGCCCCGCGGCCAGGCCGGCCGCGATCAGCGGCCCCCGGGCCGTCGGCTCCCTGGCATTCGCCAGCAGGGCGACGCTGCCGAGCAGCAGAGCGATGGCCACCACGTCGTTGTTGGCGTTGCCGGGCTGGCGCGAGAAGAACAGGTCGGCGGACATCAAGGCGGCGACCGCGGCCAGGGCCGGCGCCGGCGCGCCGTAGGGCCGGCCGATGCACCAGGCCGCCAGCAGCGCCAGCCCGAGCCAGCCAAGGTTCAGCAGCGGCGAGAGGAAGTCGTTGCCCAGCAGCAGCAGCCCGTCGGCGTGCAGCAGCTCGGAGACCTGGGGATAGAACCAGTTGAGATAGAGGGGGTCGACGTAGAGCAGCTCGGTAATCGAGCCGGTCTGCGCGAAGTGAGCCGCGAACGGCATGTGGTACCAGAGGGAGTCGCCGCCGTAGATGCCGCGATCCAGCGCCAGCAGCGTGGGACCGGCCCACTGCACGGCGACGATCGCGGCGATCAGCACGGCCGCCGCCAGCTCCCAGCGGCTCACCTCCGGTGCCTCGCGCTGGCCCGCCTCCTTCGGCTTCGACCCAGGGGCCGCTCCGTCGGCGCTGGCCCGGATCAGCAGCGGCTCGAGTCGCAGGGCGCCGCCGCCGGCGATCGCGCAGGCGGCCACCAGGGCCGGCCCGTCGAGCAGCCCCATCAGGCCGAGCAACTCGGAGACCGCGGTCAGGACCGCCACCGCGAGCAGCCCATTGGCGAGCAGCGCCGGCGCGCCGTTCCACTCGGGCAGTAGCGCCCTGCGCACCGTCCTGCCCGCGATGGCGACCGAGATCGCCACCACCGTCAGGCCCACCAGGCCGAGGATGTAGTCGCCCGTGCCGCTCATTGCCCGGCCGCCGCAGCGCCCGGCCGGACGCAGCCCGCCTCGTCCAGCTCGCCCGTGATCCGGAAGACCGAGGTGCGGCCCTCGCGCAGGATCTCCTCGGCGGCGGGGTCGCCCCGCAGCCAGCCCCCTTCCGGGGAGGGGGCGGCGGTGCGCGGATCGTTGAGGTCGAGCTTCGGGGTGGTGATCACGTAGTCGTAGTCGCCTTCGTTGACGAAGCGGCGGAACTCCGGGCACTTGCCGGGGCCTCGGTCCCGCCCAGCGGGAGCGTCGGGGTTGGCGATCGTGCGGAAGTCGCCCGCGGGGAGTTCGCGCCCGATGAACTCGACGCGGTTATCGAGCTCGTCGCCGTAGAGGACGTATTGGCTGAAGGCGCCGCTGGTGCCGGCGATCCCGATCCGCTCCCCCGCGGTGGGCTTGGCCCAGCGCGCCACCCGATCGAGCTGGAAGCGGAAGTCATCGGAGCGCGTATAGCGATCGTCGAGGTAATCGTCCTGGCGTTCCCAGCCCGCTGCGCCCACTGCCAGCGCGAGCAGGGCCGCGGCCCCGGCGAGGAGCCGCCGGTCGCGGCGCGCGAGCAGG
>CAYZPZ010000123.1:0-5878 GCA_964480205.1 uncultured Conexibacteraceae bacterium | reverse complement strand
TTTTATTCCAGTAAATATAAACCCTGAGGATTCACAGAGTTTATATGAAAAAATAAACGAGGGCAAAAATTTGAAGGGATTAACCCTATTGGGAAGATCTACCTGCTTTGGATGTCATGCTGATAAATCAAATATGACAGGCCCTTCATTTTCGGAAATTGGAAGTTCATATTCGAACAATACAGCTAATGTAAATAAACTTGTAAACAGCAGGTCGTAGGCCGCCGGATCGCTGGCCACCAGGCAGACGTCGTAGCTGACCCCCTCGACCTCGATCCCCATCGCCTCGCCGTCGGCCTGCTCGGCGACGGCGATGTCCTCCTCGGTCATCGCCGAGGCGATCCACAGAGCCTTGCGATGGGAGACCAGGCCGCTTAGGGCGGTGACCAGCCCACCACCGCCGCGGCGCACGATCCGCTCCCCCCGCTCGTTCAGCGTGAACTCGCCGGGGCCTCGGTTGGAGACGATCGTCAGGGGTCGCTCGTCGGGCACCGACTATGAGAGTAGAGGGCTAGTCCTCGAGGTCGGTGAAGATCCTCAGCCAGTCGAGCAGCAGGCGCGGGGTGAGAAAGCGCTCCCGGGTGCGCTCCTTGCCGGCCCTGCCCAGCCGCCGCCCGAGCTCCGGGTCGCTGAGCACTTCGATCGTCCGCTTCGCCGCCTCCTCCGGCGTGGAGACCAGATAACCGCTCTCGCCGTCGACGATCTGCAGCGGGATCCCCCCGACGTCGCCCGCGATCATCGGCCTCCCCTTCCACAGTGCCTCGGCCACGGTCAGGCCGAAGCCCTCGCGGACGGACTTCTGCAGCATCACGTCGGCCTGGGACTGGAAGGCGTTGACCTCGATCGCCCCCACGTTGTTGAGGTTGTTGAGGATCTTGACGTCGGGATCGTCGGCGGCGTACTCGTAGGTGCGCTGGAAGAACTCCCAGCCCTCCGGGTCGTCGGTGGCCATCGAGCCGACCAGGGCGAGCTGGACGTCCGGCAGCTCCTGGGTCACCACCCGATAGGCGTCGATCACGCCGATCGGGTCCTTCCATGCGTCGAAGCGCGAGACCTGGCACATCAGGGGACGGTCGACGTCGATCCCGAACTGGTTGCAGACGAAGGCGGCGTCGTCGGGCGAGAGCGCCATGTTCTTGGGCGAGAGCGGGTCGATCGCGGGAGGGACGATTCGCACTCCGCTCGGCCCGTCGAGGCCCCCGGGCACGTACTGCTCCATGTGCCAGACGGTTGCGTCGTACTCGGAGATCCGCGGCAGCAGGCGCTCGATCGGATCGGGGTTCGGCTCGGAGAGGTCGATGTGACAGCGCCACACCCAGTGCTTGCCATGGTTCTGGGCGCCGCGCTTGACCCCCAACGGCTGGGGGTCGTGGACGATGATCACGTCCCACTCCCCGTCGAGGCTGTCCGCGTTGACCTCGTTGTAGTGGTCGAACAGCGCCCACTGCTCCTCGGTGAGCGTGTTCGGGTCGCCCTGCAGCGAGTTGTGAAGGAGCTTTGTCGCGTTGAAGAACTCCTCGCGGCCCATGATCACCTGCCAGGAGCACTCCAACCCGACGTCGCGCATCAGCGGTACCAGCGTGTAGAGGATCTCCGAAACCCCGCCGCCGAAGGCGGTGGCGCTGACGTGGAGCACCCGCTTGCCGTTCAGCCCCTCGGCCAGCTCGCGGATCTGCTCGACCTGACCGCGGCCGACGAGATGCGTGTAGTCGGCCAGCGACTTGGTGCCCAGCGCTACCTCCTGGAGCATGCGATTCTGAGCTTCCGATGCGGGTTCACGAAGCGCTGAAACCTACGCGACCCGCGCGCTGAGGCGCTCCACCCCCGCCTCGAGCGCGGCGCAGATCCCGGCGTGCAGCTCGGCGTTGGCGGCCGCCACGCACGAGATCTGGAATTCGTGGGTGGAACCGAGCAGGCGCTTGCCGGCGACGCTTTGCCCGTAGGCGTCGGTGACGACCGCGCCGGCCTCCTGCAGGCAGATCATCGCCGCGGCCAGGTCGTAGGGCGAGTTGTTGAGGATCGCGCCGCCGCCGACGCGCTCGAACTGCTCGCGCATCCCCGGCACGTCGTCGACGATCCTCGGCCCCGGCTCGACGTAGGCGTCGAGCTGGCCGGTGGCGATCCGGGTCATGTCGAAGGTCGCCGAGCCCAGGTCGAAGCTCGCCCCGCCCACGGAAGAGGCGTCGACCAGCTCGGCCAGCACCTCCATCAGCGCCGCCACCGGCCTTCCCCGCAGGCCGTAGGTCCAGAACATTCGATCCAGGGCGGTGTTGGCCGACAGCCGTGGGGCCGGATCCAGGCCCGACCCTCGCCGGGCCATGAACGCCTCGCCGCTCTTGATCTCGACGATGCAGCCGACCTCGACGTCGCCCATGGTCGGCTCGCCGTCGAGGCGCGCGGCGGCGACCGAGACGCAGCACGATTCCAGCCCCGCCACCGCGGGCCGGGTGCCGTCGATCGGGTCGACGATCAGGACCCATTCGCCCTCGCCGGCGGGCGCCACCATGCCGCGGTCCTCGGAGTAGAAGGCGACTCCCGGGGCGCGCTCCGCGAGGAATACCTCGAGCCGCGCCTCGGCGCTCTCGTCGATCGCGAAGGTGATGTCGCCGCCCGGCGCCTCGCCGGCATGGGCGCGGGCCGCGCGGGTGCCGAGCTGAGGCAGTACCTCGGCGCGCAGGGTCGTCGCTAGCTCCAGGCAGAGCTGACGGATCTCCATCGCCGGCCGCGGAGCCTAGTCGCCCTAGTCCCGGCTCGGGACCCGCTCGGGTCGGCGCTCGAGGTCGACCTCGATCTCCTCGCGCTCGCCGTCGCGGAGGATCTCCAGGGTCACCGTCTGACCTGGGCGCCGTCGCGAGATCAGCTCGGCGAGGTCGCTGTCGTGCTCGATCCGATCGCCGTCCACGGCCACGATCACGTCGCCGCCCGTGCGGATCTGGGCTCCCTGGAAGTCGCGCTCGCCATCGCCGCCGCGGATCCCGGCATCGTCCGCCGGCCCGCCGTCCACGACCTCGGAGATCAGCGCGCCCGTATCGGCCTCGATGTCGAGCTCGTCGGCGAGCTGCGGCCACAGCGCCTGGGTGGAGACCCCGAGGAACGCGTAGTCGACCCCGCCGTCCTCGCGGAGCTGATCGAGCGAGTAGCGCACCGCGGTCGCCGGGATCGCGAAGCCGACGCCGGAGTTGGTGCCCGAGGCCGTCTCGATCTGCTGATTGATCCCGATCACCTCTCCCCTGGCGTCGATCAGCGGACCGCCGGAGTTGCCGGGGTTGATCGAGGCGTCGGTCTGGATCGCGTTGTCGATCGTGAACTCGGTGAGGGATTCGATCGAGCGGTCGGTGGCCGAGACGATCCCGATCGAGAGCGACTGCCGGCGCCCGAAGGGACTGCCGATCGCGGCGACCGGCTCCCCGACCGCGTACTCCTCGCGCTCCGAGAGGCTGAGCGGTTGCAGCTCCAGGCCGTCCGGATCGACCTTGAGCAGCGCCACGTCGGAGTCATCATCGAAGCCGACCACCTCCGCGGGGACGCGGTTGCGGTCGCTGAACTCGACGAAGACCTGATTCGCCTGCTTGGGCCGGCCGCCGCCGTTGCCTCGCCCACCGCTGGTGACGACGTGCGCGTTGGTGAGAATCTCCCCGTCCTTGGAGATGACGAAGCCCGACCCCTGGCCGGCACCGCCGCCGCCCAGGATCGCCGCCGGGTCCTCGTCGCCGAAGATGGAGAGGACGGTGACGACGCCGGGAGCGTCGCGCTCGTAGATCTCGGCCGGCTTGAAGTCGCCGCTGGAGCGCACCACCACCTCCTCCTTGGTGGTGGCCGAGTCCCCGACCGTGACCGTGGAGTTGCCTTCGTCATCGCCGCAGGCGACGAGCGCCAGCGCCGCCGACGTGCAGAGGAGGGCGGCCAGACGAGATCTGGGCAGGCTCACGCGCGGGCCTCTTGCGCCGATCCGTGCCGGCCCCGGCGGGGGTCGATCGGCAGCGACAGGGTGAAGGCCGTGTATCCCCGCCGCGAGGACAGCTCCAGCTCACCGCCCATGCGCTGGGCGAGCTCATCGGCGATCGCCAGGCCCAGCCCGGAGCCGATCGCCGTCTCGCCGGTGTAGAAGCGGTCGAACACTCTCTCCTTGGCGCGCGGGTCGATGCCGCGGCCGTCGTCGCCGACGATCAGCTCCGCGCCACCGTTCTCGCTGACGGCGGTGACCGTCACCGTGGTGCCCGATCCGGTGTGGGTGAGCGCATTGTCGATCAGGATACGGATGATCTGGCGGACCCGATCGGGGTCGGCGACGGCGATCGCATGGCCCCTGCCGCGCACCTGCAGCTTGCTGCCGACCTTCCGCGCACGGGGTCTGAAGTCGCCGGCCACCTCGCGGGCCAGCTCCTTCAGGTCCACCCGCTCGCTGGAGATCTCCATCGCGTCGGCGTCCAGCTTGGAGAGATCGAGCAGATCGATGGTGAGCTTCTGCAGCCGCTCGATTTGGGCGCGCATCTCCCCCACGAACTGCCTGCGCTCGCCGGCGTTGGGGTTCTCGGTCTCCAGCAGCTCGACGAAGCCGCCGAGCGAGAAGATCGGCGTGCGCAGCTCGTGCGAGGCGTTGGCGATGAATTCCTTGCGCGTGCTGTCGAGGCGCTCCAGGCGGCGCTGCATCTCGTTGAATGTTCGGGCCAGCTGACCCAGCTCGTCGCGCGACTCGACCGGGATCTGCTGTCCGAAGTCGCCCTCGGCGACCTGCTCGGCGGCCGCTCGCAGACGCCGCAGCCTCCTGGAGACAGCCCCCGCGGCCCACCAGCCGATCAGCCCGGCGGCGGCGAGGGCGATCGCACCCGCGATCAAGATCTGGCGGCGGATCAGCGCGACGTTGTCCTCGACGTCATCGAGCGGCCGGCTCAGCACCGCAACCCAGTCGCTCTCCGGCGTTGAGTCCAGGGGCACGGCCGAGGCACCGACTCGCTCGCCGGCGATCGTCTCCACCCCGGAGCTGACGCGATCCGCCTCCAGCGCGGCCTCGGCGACCAGGTAGCTGCCCTGAATCGCACTGGGCTCGGCCTGGGAGTCGGCGACCACGAACTCCGGTGTCGGGGTCCCGTCCTGCTCCCGGGCGGCGATCAGGGTGATCCTGCTCTCGGTCGCCTGGGAGATGCGGCGCACCAGATCGCCCAGCGCCTGGTCGGCGTCCTCCTGCTGAAGAGCCTGGCTCAGACGCGGCCCCTGCTCGGACCCGAGCGTCTCCAGCCGCCGCAGCTTCTCCGCGGTCAGGCTCGACTCCAGCTGGGGGACGACGTAGAGATAGACGAAGACGATGGCGGCGGCGGTGATCGCGAAGATCAGCGCCACCAGCCGGTTGCGAAGGGTGTCGAGACGGCTCCAGCTCATCGAGCGCACTTCGTCAGTCGCGCTCCGAGTCGCGGAAGCGATAGCCCACGCCGCGCACCGTGAACAGGTACTCGGGGTGCTTGGGATCGGCCTCCAGCTTCTCGCGGAGATGGCGGATGTGGACATCGATCGTGCGCGTGTCGCGGTAGGTGGAGTCGCCCCAGATCTGCTCGAGCAGCATCTCGCGGGTGAATACCCGGCCCGGCGCGCTGGCCAGGGCGGCGAGGATCTCGAACTCGACGTAGGTGAGTTCCACCGGCTCGCCGCTCAGGGTGGTGGTGCGACGCTCGAAGTCGATCCGCAGGTCGCCCGCGCGAATCGGCTCCTCGCCGCGGCCGGCCATCTCCCCGCGGCGCAGGGCGGCCTTCACCCGGCTTCGAAACTCCCGAACCGAGAACGGCTTGGTGATGTAGTCGTCGGCGCCCATCTCCAGGCCGACGACCTTGTCAATCTCGTCCCCCTTGGCGGTCAGCATGATGATCGGGACCTGGCTGCGGGTCCT
>CAYZPZ010000122.1:0-5886 GCA_964480205.1 uncultured Conexibacteraceae bacterium | reverse complement strand
ACGCTGACCCCGCTGCTGATAGCGATCAACGCCCGCTACAAGACGCGGGCGGGGATCCGGATCACCGGCCTGCCCGACGCAGAAGACCACTGGACGTGAGCATCGAGCGCTGCGCGTTGCTCGCCGGGGGCACCGGCGGCGGCAAGCTCGCCGCCGGCATCCAGGAGCTGCTCGGCGAGCGGTTGTCGGTGATCGCCAACACGGCCGATGACGTCGAGTTCCTCGGCCTGGACGTCTCTCCCGACCCCGACCTGATCACCTACTGGCTCTCGGGCGAGATCGACGAGCAGCGCGGCTGGGGCATCCGCGGCGACTCGTTCGCGGTGTTCGAGCGGCTGCGGGCACTCGGCGCGCCCGACTGGTTCCAGCTCTCGGACCGCGACCTGGCGACCTGCCTGTACCGGCAACACTTCGTCGCGGAGGGGGGGCGCCGCACCGACGCCCAGGCCCAGATCGCCCGCGCCCTGGGGGTCGCCGCCGCGGTCTTGCCGATGTCCGAGCAGCGGGTGCGAACCCGGGTGCTATCGGGGCGCAGGCGGATCGGGCTGCAGGAGTTCCTGATCGCGGCGCGCGCCGAGCCCCCGATCAACGGCGTCGAGCTCGAGGGAATCGCCGAGGCCGAGCCGACCCCGGAGGTGCTGGCGGCGATCGAGAGCGCCGAGGCGATCGTGATCGGACCCTCCAACCCGGTGATCTCGATCGGCCCGATCCTGGCCGTGCCCGGGATCCGCGCGGCGATCGCGGCCTCGCCGGCGCCGACGGTCGCGGTCAGCCCCTACGTGGCGGGCGAGGTGCTCAAGGGCCCCACCCATGCCTTCATGGATGCGATCGGGCGGCCCTCGACCGCCGCCGGCGTCGCATCCCTGTACGAGGGGCTGATCGACGGCATGGTCTGCGACGCAGGCGATCCCGATCCGCCCCCGCAGGGGATGGAGGTGCTGCAGTGCCCGACGCTGATGGAGGGGGCCCCGGGCCGGCGCGACCTGGGCGAACGCACGCTCAAGTTCGCCGGCTCGCTGGCCGAAGCAGTTTGAGGGCACATCCGCCTGGGTAGGCACCTTCCCCGACTCTGTAGCCTGGCTCTCGATGGGGGACTCCGAAGACTTGAAGACCACCGCGATCCTTCCGGTAAAGCGCTTGGAAGACGCGCACGGGCGGCTGGCCGGCGCCCTCACGGCACAGGCGCGACGGGACCTGGCCGAGGCACTCTTCCTGGACACGGTGGGCAAGCTGAGGCGCAGCCGCTACATCGACTCGAGCCTGGTGGTCACCGCGGATCCCTCGATCGCCCGCTGGGCGCGCTGGCTCGACCATCCGGTCCTGATCCAAAGCGAGGACGCGGGTCACTCCGAGGCCGCCGCGGCCGGCGCCAGCGCCGCGATCAGCGAGGGGGCGGATCGGGTAGTGATGCTGCCCGCGGATTGCCCACTCTTCGACCCCGCGCAGCTGGACGCCCACCTCGGGCACACCCCGCGGACCGCGTTGATCGTTCCCGACCGCGCCGGCAGCGGCACCAACGCCCTCATGCTCTGCCCGCCGGACGCGATCGCCCCGGCTTTCGGGCCCGAGAGCTGCGCCCGGCACGTCGCCCGCGCCCGCGCTGCCGGAATCAGCTTCGCGCTGGAGCAGATCGAGTCCCTCGCCCTCGACCTCGACTCCCCCGAGGACATGCGCGACCTGCGCGACGCCCTTCTGCTGGACCCCGAGCCCGCCCCGCGCACGGCAAAGCTGCTCTGGGAGCTCGGCTCGCAGGTGCAGACCGCCGTCGCCTGACCGGGCGACGGTGGGGCCCGTGAGCGGGCGCGAGCTGCGCGTCCGTCCTCTCGCGGGGCTGGGCGAGATACGGCAGGGCGACGTCCTCGGCGAGCTGATCGCAACCACGGCCGAGCCCAGCGACGGAGAGATCGTGGTCGTCGCCCAGAAAATCGTCTCCAAGGCGGAGGGCAGGCTGCGCCGGCTCGATCAGGTGAGGCCCGGGGGCCGGGCCCGCGAGCTCGCCGAGCGCACCGGCAAGGACCCCGCGCTGGTCGAGCTCGCCCTCGGCGAGAGCCGCAGCGTGGTCCGCGCCGAGCCCGGCGTGCTGATCACCGAGACCAAGGGCGGCTGGATCTGCGCCAACGCCGGCATCGACTCCTCGAACCTGCCCGGCGAGGGGTGGGTGGCGCTGCTGCCCGCCGATCCGGATGGGTCCGCGCGGCGGATCCGCGCCCAGATCCGCGAGGCCGGCGGGGCCGCCCCTGCGGTGCTGGTCACCGACAGCTTCGGCAGGGCCTGGCGCCTGGGCCAGACCGACGTCGCCCTGGGCTGCGCGGGGCTCGCCCCGATCGACGACTGGCGCGGACGCCGTGATTCGCACGGCCGCGAGCTCACCGCCACCGCGATCGCCGCGGCGGATGAGATCGCCGCCGCCGCGGACCTGGTCCGCGACAAGGACTCGGGCATCCCGGGGGCGATCCTCTCCGGCCTCCAGCACCTGGTCGCAAGCGAGGACGGCCCGGGGGCGCGAGCGCTGCAACGGCCCGAGGCGGACGACCTGTTCCGGTAGGGGCTAGGGCTCGGTGATGCCCAGCTTCTGCTTCAGGGGGGTCGTCGAGGCGCCCTCGATCGAGAACTCGGGGGGCTCGTAGGGCTTGCCCGGGATGCCGCCGATCGCGAGGATGCGAGCGGGCTGATCGGAGGTCACGATCTTGCGCTTCTCGTCCGGCCCCACCCTTGCCCACACTCCGGGCTCGAGCGCATGCTGATCGTCGCCGACCTGGAGCACCGCGGTGCCCGAGAGCACCGTGTAGACCTCCTCCTGGCCGTCGTGGCTCTGGTCGTGGGCCGGGTAGCGATCGAAGTTGGACGGCAGGTCGATCACGGCCAGCCCGAACGCGCTCACGCCTAGGCCTGCGCGCACGCGGCGAAAGCCGCCGCCGAAGATCGCCTCGAAGTCCTCGGTGCGCTTGACGGTTACGTCTGCCATTCAGGCGTTCTCCTCTCTCGCCGTCGCGCCCGCCCCCTCCGTATCGGCTACGGCGAGCACCGCGGCACCGTCAACCCTACCGTCGCGCAACTCGGCGAGGGCGTGATCTGCCTCACTCAGGGGGTAGGCCTGCACGCGCGTTCGGACCGGCACCCGCGGGGCGAGCGCCAGGAACTCCTCGCCGTCGGCGCGGGTCAGGTTCGCGACCGATCGGACCTGCCGCTCGCGCCAGAGCAGCTCGTAGGGGAAGGCCGGGATCTCACTCATGTGGATGCCGGCGCAGACGACGCTCCCACCCGGGGCGAGCGCCGCCAGCGCCTCGGGCACGAGCCCCCCGACCGGGGCGAAGACGATCGCCGCGTCGAGCGGCTCGGGAGGGTCCTCGCCCGACCCTCCGGCCCACTCGCAGCCGAGCTCCCGGGCCAGGGCCTGCCCGCGCTCGTCGCCCGGGCGGGTGAGCGCGAACACCCTCCTGCCCTGGTGGACCGCGACCTGGCAAAGGATGTGGGCGGCGGCGCCGAAGCCGTAGAACGCGATCCGCTCCGCGTCACCACAGAGCCGCAGCGCCCGATAGCCGATCAGCCCCGCGCACAGCAGCGGGGCCGCCTGCAGGTCCGGAAATCCCTTCGGGATCTCGAAGCAGTAGCGCTCGTCGGCCACGACCAGCTCCGCGTAGCCCCCGTCTAGGGTGTAGCCGGTGAAACGGGCGCGCTCGCAGAGGTTCTCGCGGCCGCTGCGGCAGTAGCGGCACTCGCCGCAGGTCCAGCCCAGCCACGGGACGCCGACGCGGTCCCCGAGCTGGAAACGGTCGGCGCCGGGTCCCCTTCCCTCCACGATGGCGACGATCTGGTGACCGGGGATAACCGGCAGCTTGGGGTCCGGGAGCTCACCATCGACCAGGTGCAGGTCGGTGCGGCAGACGCCGCAGGCTGAGACTCGCAGCAGCAGCTGTCCCTGCCCGGCCTTGGGCGTCGGCCGCTCCTCCTCGCGAAGAGGCTCGCCGGTCTGCTCGAGGACGATCGCGCGCATGTCCTGGCATTGTCCTCGCCGGCTCGCTTGACCGCGCGGTCCGAGCCCGGATAGGGTCGGCGCCACACGACGGAAGGAGATCGAATGGACACCTGGGCTCGCGTTGGAGCCGCAACGGGCATCGCCGCGGTGGTGCTGTTCGCCATCGGCTTCTTCATCACGCCGGAGCCGCCTGACGCCGACGCCTCGGCGTCGGAGATCGCCTCCTACTTCGCCGAGGAGGAGAACTCGATCCAGGTCGGAGTCGCCTTCCTGGCGGCATCGGCGCTGGCATTGATCTGGTTCGTCGGCACCCTGACCAGCGTGCTCAGGCGCGCCGAGGGGGCCCCGCGCCTCTCCTCGATCGTCTTCGGGACCGGCGTCATCTCGATCACGCTGCTGCTGACTGACGTCACCGCGCTCGCGGTGGGCGCCCTGCGGCCCGAGAACATGCAGGCCGCGCCAGAGCTGGCGCAGGCGCTCTACGACTACAACCTCCTGGCGCTGAGCGTGGGGGCGTTCGTCCTGGCCGGGTTCTACCTGGCGGTGGGCCTGCTGTCGCTGCGCTTCGGCGCGCTTCCCGCATGGCTCGGCTGGCTCGCGCTGGTGGCGGCTGTGGCCACCGCGTTCGGGATCGGTTCCGCCTTCGCCACCGATGGCGCCTTCGCCTTCAAGGGCGTGCTCGGCTGGTGGGCCGGGCTGGTCGCCTTCGCAGCCTGGTTCCTGGCGGCGAGCGTGACCCTGGTCGAGGCGCTGGGCCGACCGCCCGGAAGCTCGGGCATCTTCGGCCGAGTGCGGGGCGTCGTGGAGGGCGCCACCGCGGGCGCCACGGGGCGGCGACCGCCCTCCTAGTCGGTCAGTAGGTCTCGACCAGCTCGTACAGCGTCGTCCGCTGGGCCGGCACTCGGCCGGCCCGGCGGGCGGCGCCTATGAGCTGCTCGGGCTCGAGGCGCACCCCGTGCTGGGAGCCGGCCATCCGGGAGATGTTCTCCTCCATCAGCGTCCCGCCGAGGTCGTTGACGCCCCAGCGCAGGCTCTCGGTGGCCGCGTCCAGACCCATCTTCACCCAGCTCGCCTGCAGGTTGGGAACGCTCTTGCCGAGGGCGAGGCGGAAGGCGGCGGTGTGCTTCAGGTTCTCGGCACGGGAGATCTCCTCAACGCCGTGCGTGCGACCCAGCAGCGTGTTGAAGGGGATGAAGCTGAGCGGCACGAACTCGGTGATGCCCCCGGTCCGTTCCTGGAGCTCGCGCACCACGCGCATGTGGCGGGCGAGCTCGCGCGGCTCCTCGATGTGCCCGAACATCACCGTCGAGGTCGAGCGCAGCCCGGCCCGGTGGGATGCCTCGATGATCTCCACCCAGCGCGCCACCGGCAGCTTGTTGGGCGAGATCCGCTGCCGCACCCCGTCGTCGAGCACCTCGGCCGCCGTGCCCGGGGTCGAGCCGAGCCCGCACTCGATCAGGTACTCGAACACGGACTCGGGTTCCCGGCCGGAGCGCTCGCACATGAAGTGGATCTCCATCGGGGAGTAGGCGTGCAGGTGCAGCTGCGGCGCGACCTCCTTGACCAGCCGCAGCCAACGCCCGTAGTCCTCCAGCGTGTAGTCGGGATGGATGCCGCCCTGCATGCAGACCTCGGTGGCGCCGAACTCGACCGCCTCCCGAACCCGGTCGGCGAAGTCGCCTTCGCTGACGTGGTAGGCGTCCGGCGAGCGCTTGCCCTGACCGAAGCCGCAGAAGGCGCAGCCGACCACGCAGACGTTGGTGAAGTTGATGTTGCGGTTGACGACGAAGGTGGCCGTCTCGCCCGCCAGCTCGGCCCGCAGCTCGTCGGCCGCGAGGCGCATCTCCTCGATCACCTCAGGCCGGGTCTCGGCGAAGAGCGCCGTCATCTCCCCCTCGCTCAACTCCCTC
>CAYZPZ010000121.1:0-5984 GCA_964480205.1 uncultured Conexibacteraceae bacterium | reverse complement strand
ATGAAGGCGGCCGCCACCCGCGCCGAGAAGCGGGTGATCGTCGACATCCTCGACTAGTGAGGATCGACCTCTTCACGCTCTTCCCCGAGCACTTCGATTGGTTCCTGCGCCAGCGCCACGTCACCAACGCGCTCGACGCCAACTCCGAGCTTCGCTTCTTCAACTACCGCGACACCACACCGCTCGGCGCCGGGCAGGTGGACGACGCGCCCTACGGCGGCGGGGCGGGGATGGTGATGAGAGTTGACGTGGTCGACACCGCGCTCCAGGACGCTTACGGCGATCGGCACGAGGGTGTGAGGCGGATCGCGCTGACCGCCTCGGGGCGCCAGTTCGACGAGACGCTCGCCGCGGAGCTCGCCGCCGAGCAGCATCTGGCCCTGCTCTGCGGGCGATACGAGGGCTTCGACGAACGGGTGGTCGAGCACCTGGCGACCGAGGCGGTCTCAATCGGGCCCTACGTGCTGGCCGGAGGCGAGCTGGCGGCGATGGTGATCTGTGATGCCGTGCTGCGCAAGCTGCCCGGCGCGCTGGGGGACGCCGAAAGCGCGGTCGAGGAGTCGTTCAGCGAGGCGCTGGGTGGGGCGCCCGAGTACCCCCACTACACGCGGCCCGCGGAGTACCGGGGCTGGAAGGTCCCCGACGTCCTGCTCTCCGGCGACCACGCCAGGGTGAAGGAATGGCGGCTGGAGCGTAGCCGCGAACGGGACGGTTCGCGCGGCCCCTAGTCGAGCCCGGCGGCGCTTGCAGCTCTTTTCAGGCGCGACTGCTGGCGGGCAGGCGCTACCATCCGCGGTCGCGCGGGCCCCCGGCACGCGCTTTTTTCAGTCGCCGCCGCGGTCCTTAGGGCACGCTGAGGCGCCGGCTCCATCATCCGCAGGCAATGAGCACAGTCATCGACAGCCTCGAGCAGCGCGACCTCAAGCGCCACCCGCAGTTCGACGCGGGCGACCGGGTGCGCGTGCACTTCCAGGTGGTCGAGGGCAACCGGCGGCGCACCCAGGTCTTCGAGGGGATCGTGATCAAGCGGCAGGGCTCCGCCGCCCGCGAGACCTTCACCGTGCGCAAGCACTCCTTCGGAGTGGGGGTGGAGCGGACCTTCCCGCTGCACTCGCCGAAGATCGAGAAGCTCGAGGTCGCGGCCCGCGGCGACGTTCGCCGCGCCAAGCTCTACTACCTGCGCGAGAAGGTCGGCAAGCGCGCCCGGGTCGCCGAGCGGCGCTGGGGAATCACCGACGACTTGATCGCGGCCGAGGAGCCGGAGGCGGTGGACTCCGAGGGCCTCGCCGTCAGCGAGGCCGAGGCGGAGGTCGTCGCGTCCGAGGAGGAGACACCAGAGCAACAGGGAGACGGTGAGGCGCCCGAGGCCGAGAAGCCCGAGGGTGATGCCGGCGAGGCTGAGCAGCCCGAGCCGGCGGCCACGGAGGAGAGCGACCGCGGAGCTGAGGCCGCATCTTCCGACGAGGCAAAAGACTGAAGGTCCCCAAGCCTCAGACCACCCAGGGCGCGCTCGCGGAGCTCGTCATCATCGTCGCGCTCGCACTGGGGTTGGCGCTGGGCATCCAGGCCTTCATCGTCAAGCCCTACCAGATCCCCTCGGAGTCGATGGAGCCGACGCTCGACGTCGGCCAGCGGGTCCTGGTCAACCGCTTCCTCTACAGCTTCTCCGACCCCGGCGTCGGGGACATCGTCGTCTTCCATCCCCCGCAGGGCGCCGAGCTGGGCAACCAGTGCGGCGTCCAGCGCCAGAACGGCTCCGCCTGCCCGGAGCCGACCGACGGGCAAGCGGATGTCAACTTCATCAAGCGGATCGTGGCCGGTCCCGGCGACAGGCTGAGGATCGAGGACGGCCGGCCCGTGGTAAACGGGGTGAAGGCCAGCGAGGACTTCATCCGACCATGCAGCCCGGGAGGCGAATGCAACCTGCCCAACGAGATCACCATTCCACCCGATCATTTCTTCATGATGGGCGACAACCGTGGGGAGAGCGATGACAGCCGCTTCTGGGGACCGGTCCCACGAGACTGGATCATCGGCGAGGCCTTCGCCACCTACTGGCCGCCGAGGAAGATCGGGATCTTCTAGGCGCCGGGGCAAGCGGCGAACCGCGGCGCGGCTGTTCCGCTTCGACCGCTCCTTCGGGCGGCGCTTCGTGGCGGGAGTGGACGAAGCGGGCCGGGGCTCGCTGGCCGGGCCGCTGGTCGCAGCCGGGGTCCTGATCGACCTGGAGCGGATCGGCCGTCGCGAGCGTCGCGCGCTCGCCCACCTCGACGACTCCAAGCAGAAGAGCTTCGACGAGCGCGAGGCCCTCTATCCCAACGTGATCCGGGCCGCCGCCTGTGTCTCGGTCGCGGTCCGCTCGGTGCGGGCGATCGACAGCCGGGGGCTGCACGTTTCCAACCTCTCCGCGCTCGGCGACTGCATGCGCTCGGTAGCTGCGGAGGTGCCCGACGCCGCCCGCCTGGTCGATGGGTTCAGGCTGCCCGACTGCGGGCTGGAGCACCGTCCGGTGGTGGACGGCGACGCGCGCAGCGCCGCGATCGCCGCCGCCTCCGTAGTGGCCAAGGTGACGCGGGATCGCTACATGCGCCGCGTGGCGGAGCTCTACCCGCGCTGGAACTTCGCCGGCAACGTCGGCTACTCGACCCCGGAGCACCGCGAGGCGATCATGGAGCACGGGATCTGCTCGCTGCACCGCCGTTCCTTCGCGTCGGTGGCCTACTCGCAGCTGGAGCTCTGCGACGAGGATCTAGAAGGCGTTGCGGATGTGATCGACATCCGGGAGGCGATCGCCGCAGAAGCGGACCCCGACGACGTCGAAGCGATAGCCCACGACGCCTGAGGGCGAGCGGCCCGCGGCAAGCCACTCGCGGGCCAGCAGACGGAGCTGACGCTGCTTGCGCCGACCGACCGCGAGCGCGGGGCGCTCGGGCCCGGACCGCGCGCCGAGGCGGCCCGCCTTCACCTCGACGAAGACCAGGGTGGCGCCGTCCAGCGCGATCAGGTCGATCTCGCCGGTTCGTGTCCGCGCGTTGCGCTCGACGATCTGCCAGCCGAGCCGGCTCAGCCGCTCGGCCACGAGCTGCTCGGCGGCGCGCCCCAGTCTCTGCCTGGCGACGGTCACGGGCGCAGGTTCTCCGCCGTGGCGCGGGCGGGGGTGCGCGAATCGCAACGGAATCGGCTCGCCCTGATGACATCTTCCGCACCACCCGCGACCCGGCGGGCGGGAGCCTGGTCATGTGCTCGGAGTGGCCCGCACCTTCGCCGTGACCGGGATCACCCCCGAGCCCGTCCACGTCGAGGTCGACGTCCGCGCCGGCCTCCCGAGCTTCGCCGTGGTCGGCCTGCCCGATACGGCGGTGCGAGAGTCGCGCGAGCGGGTGCGGGCGGCGCTGCACAACTCCGGCTTCGACTTCCCTCTCAGCCGGATCACCGCCAGCCTCGCGCCGGCCGATCTTCCCAAGGCCGGGCCCGGCTTCGACCTGGCGATCGCCGCCGGGCTGCTCGCCGCCTCCGACCAGATCCCGAAGGGCATGCTGGAGCGCTACACGCTGGCGGGCGAGCTGGCCCTGGACGGCTCGATCCGCCCGGTGCCCGGCGCGCTGGTGATGGCGGAGGGGACGCGGTCACTCGGGTTCAGAGGGATCGCGGTCGCCGCCGACAACGCCGCCCAGGCCGCCCTCGTGCGAGAGGTGGAGGTGGTGGCGATCGAGCACATCTCCCAGCTCGCCCAGCTCGCGGTCGGCGGGCTCGAGCGGGTGCCGCCCACCCCGCTCGAGGGGGCCCGCCCGAGGGAGGGCGGCTCCGACCTCTCCGAGCTCCGTGGCCAGCCGATGCTGCGCTACGCGCTTGAGGTGGCGGCTGCCGGGGGCCACAGCATGCTGCTGGTGGGACCGCCGGGTTCGGGCAAGACCCTGGCCGCCAAGCGGCTGCCCTCCCTGCTCCCGGACCTGGCTCCGGCCGAGGCGCTGGAGGTGGCCAGGATCGCCGGCGCCTGCGCAAACGGCAGTCACCCCCGTTCCGGCACCGAGCGCCCCTTCCGCGCCCCCCACCATACGATCTCACCGGCGGCCCTGGTGGGTGGGGGCAGGCCGATCCGCCCGGGCGAGGTGACCCGTGCCCACAGGGGAGTGCTCTTCCTCGACGAGCTCGGGGAGTACCGCCGCGATTCGCTGGAGGCGCTTCGCCAGCCTCTGGAGGAGGGGCGCGTCTCGATCGCGCGAATCGGCGAGCGGCCGGTGACTCTGCCCTGCCGCTTCGCCCTGGTTGCCGCCTCCAACCCCTGTCCCTGTGGGCATGGCAACGACTCCGGCGAGTGCAACTGCCATCCGAGCGCGGTGGCCCGCTACGAGGCGAAGCTGAGCGGCGCGCTCGCCGATCGGATCGAGATCACCCTCGGCATCGGCCGACCCAGCGCCGACGAGATGGCGGCGGAGCCGGGGGAGAGCTCGGCCCCGGTGCGCGAGCGGGTGGCCCGCGCCCGCCGCCGGCAAGCCGAGCGCCTGGGGGAGGGTCGCTGCAACGCGGAGATGGGGCCGGCCGAGCTGCGCTCGCGCGGCAATCTCGACCGTGGCGCCGAGCGCGCCCTGCGCGCAGGCCACCAGAAGCTGGGCCTGAGCGGGCGTGGCTGGGACCGGATGATCAGGGTGGCCCGGACGATCGCCGACCTCGACGACAGCGACGCGGTCACGGACGAGCACGTCAACCGCGCGCTCTCGCTGCGGCGAAAGAGGGACATGTGAGCGAGCCCGCCGCATGTGGGGCCTGCCTTCGCCGCGCCTGGCTGGTCGGCAGTCTCTCCGGAGCAATCGAGGGTGCGCTCGGAACCCGATCGACCACTCGGGCGCGGGCCCTGCTCTCCCTGGCCGATGAGGAGCTGAGCGCCGCGGTGGCCGCGGGCGAGGCCGAGCGCTTTCTGGAGCGCTCGCGCGAGCGCGATCCCAGCCGGCTGCGCGAGGCGGTCCGCGGCGCCCACTGCTGGGCGTGCTGCCGGCACGATCCCGCCTACCCAGCCGCGCTTCGCGACCTCTCCGACGCCCCCGCCGCCCTGTTCGGGCGGGGCTCGCCCGGGCTGCTGGAGCGGCTCGATCGCAAGGGTGCGGTGACCGTGGTCGGCTCTCGGCGGCCGAGCGGCTACGGCCGCGAGGTCGCGATCCGGCTCGGGGAAGAGCTGGCGTCGGCCGGCATGGCGGTGGTGAGCGGCATGGCCCTGGGCATCGACTCCTGCGCCCACCGCGGCGCGCTCGACGCCGGCGGCCTCACGGTGGCGGTGCTGGGAAGCGGATCCGATCTGGCGAGCCCCGAGCGCATGCGCGGCCTCTACGAGGAGATCGTCGGCGCCGGCCTGGTCGTGAGCGAGCTCCCCCCCGGGACCACGGCGCGACGCTGGACCTTCCCGGCGCGCAACAGGATCATGGCCGCGCTGGGCGCGATCACCGTGGTGGTCGAGGCGCGCGCTCGATCGGGCTCGCTGATCACCGCCACGATCGCCGATCAGCTCGGCCGGGACGTGGGGGCGGTGCCGGGTCTGGTCGGGAGCTCCTCGGCGGCCGGGACGAACGATCTGATCCGGGAGGGCGCCCAGCTGGTCCGCGGCGGCCAGGACGTGCTCGACTCGCTGCTCGGGCCGGGCGTCACCCGCGTCCCGGGTGCGGGATCCGCGCAGGGCGGCGCGGGGCTCGACCCCGAGCTGGCGCGCGTGCTCGACCTGGTCGAGGGCGGGGCGGTGACCCTCGACGCGATCGCCCGCGAGGGGGGCCTGGCAGCGGGGACGGCGGCCGCGGCGCTGACCCGGCTGGAGCTGAGCGGCCTGCTCAGCTGCGACGCGGCGGGCCGCTACCGGCGCACCACGCTCGCCGTCGAGGGCGGCTGAGGTGAGCCGGCCCGCCCACTTTCCTAGGGTGTCCGTGATGGCCAGCAATCGGACACCGGTGGCCCTGACCCTCGCCGGCGCGGCCTAGCTCGGAAGAGCGGCGTGTTGGGAA
>CAYZPZ010000120.1:0-6046 GCA_964480205.1 uncultured Conexibacteraceae bacterium | reverse complement strand
GAGGACGAGCGCGCGCAGCGCGACACCCAGAACCCGGTCTCGGGCGAGGTCGCCGAGGCCGAGGCGGTGATCGAGAGCGGCGCCCGCACCGAGGACTACGGCGAGCACGTCGAGCGCGGCGACCGCGAGCCGCAGGCTCGCGCCGCCGTGCCCGGGGTCACTCCCGAGCCGGTCGCACCCGAGCGCCCGGAGGCCCCCGAGGCCCCCGCCCCCTCCAAGGCCGACGTCGGCCGCCCCGAGGCCCCGGTGGAGGAGCGCGAGTCGCGCCGCGAGCGCCGCGCCCGCGAGAAGGAGGAGCGCCGCAAAGCCCGCGCCCGCGAGGAGCAGCGCGCCCGCGAGGAGAAGGCCGCCGAGAAGACGCGCGGTCCCGTCACCGGCTTCCTCGCCTCAAGCTGGGCCGAGCTGAGGAAGGTCCAGTGGCCCGACCGCGACACGCTGGTCCAGGCCTCTGCCGTCACTCTGATCTTCGTCGCGGTGATGGCCGCCTACCTGGGCGCCCTCGACGCGATGTTCAACTGGCTGATCCAGAGGCTGATCTGATGTTCCGCTGGTACGTGATCAACACCTACTCGGGCCACGAGAACAAGGTCAAGCAGAACCTCGAGCACAGGGTCCACACCATGAGCCAGGAGCGCAACGTGCGCCAGGTGGTGGTGCCGACCGAGCAGGTCTCCGAGATGAAGGACGGCCAGAAGGTCTCGAGCGAGAAGCGGACCATGCCCGGCTACGTGCTGGTCAACATGGAGATGACCGACGACGCCTGGGGCCTGGTCAAGAACACCCCCGGTGTCACCGGCTTCGTCGGCTCGCGCAACGAGCCGATCCCCCTCTCCAAGGTCGAGGTGGACCGCCTCCTGCACCGCGAGACCGCCGAGCGGCCGCGCACCCGCGCTCAGTTTTCGATCGGCGAGTCGGTCAAGGTGATCTCCGGCCCGCTGGCGGACTTCTCAGGGGAGATCGCCGAGATCAACGAGGACGCCGCCAAGCTGAAGGTGCTGGTCTCGATCTTCGGCCGCGAGACTCCGGTCGAGGTCAACTACGACCAGGTCAAGAAGATCTAGCGACAAGCAGTCGCTCGTAGAGCTCCAGCGTCGCCTCGACGAACCCGTCGATCGTCTCCCGCTCGCAGCGCCGCCGCCCCTCGGCTCCGAGGCGGGCGCGGATGGTTGGGTCCTGCAGGCGCAGGATCGCCTCCGCCACGGCCGGGGCACTGCGCTCGACCAGCAGTCCCGCCTCGTCGTTCCCGATCAACTCGCGAATCCCGCTGACCGCGGTCCCTATGACCGGAAGCCCGGTCGCCGCCGCCTCGTGAGCGGCCTGGCAGTAGGTCTCATAAGCGCTCGGAAGCGCGAACAGATCCGCCGCCCGCAGGTACTCGGCGACCTCGACCTCCCAGCCCGGCCAGATCACCCGATCCGCCACCCCGCGCTGCTCCGCCCGCCACCGAGCCCAGGGCGCATCCGGCGTGATCGCGAGCAGCAGCGGCGCCGGCCGTCCCCGCTGCCGAAGCTCGGCGAGCGCGTCAATCACGAGCGGCAGGCCCTTGTAAGGCTCGGCTCGCGCCATGAAGGCGACCACCACGTCGTCCTCGGCTATCCCCAGAGCCGCCCGCACCCGCCGGCGGTCGGCGCGGTCGGGGCGGAAGCGCAATGGATCGGTCCCCCGCGGCGTGACCCCGACGGGGACGCCCGGGAACAGCCGCTCCAGCTCGTCGCGATGGCTGGGGCAGAGCGCCGCCAGCATGGATGCCCTGCGGGGCGAGTAGCTCCAGCGCTCCAGTCGCGACCAGGCGGCGGCCGCCGCGCCGGAGAGGGCCCCCCGCGGCGACTCCGCGCCGTCGCCGATCGCCTCATACAGAGCTGTCCAGGAGAAGAGAACCGTGGCGAGATCGACCCGGCGGGCGAGTGGCAGCGAAGACTGCTCGTGCACGAGGTCGGCACCGGCACGTCGCAGGGCCCGGGGGGCGGCCCCGAAGGCCAGAGCCCAGCGTGTCCACCGCGACTTCCCGAGCGGGAGCCGCTCCCATCGAACCTGGCCGCGCATGCTCGCCGGGAGCTCCCCGCTCACCACCACCAACTCGTAGTGCTCGCTGATCCCGGCCAGGATCGGCGGCGTGTGTCCGCCCACACCCCAGCTGACGAAGGCGACGCGCGCCCGCCGTCTGCCCAATCGCCTGACCGTCGCCAAGGCCGGGACAGTAGTCCCTCGGAGCGTCAACCTTGGCGCGCGCGAGTGGACCGCCGCCCCTATCCTGTCCCGCCGATGGCGAAGAAGGTCCTCACCCAGATCAAGCTGCAGATCCCCGCCGGCGCCGCCAACCCCGCGCCGCCGGTCGGGCCCGCGCTCGGCCAGCACGGGGTCAACATCATGGAGTTCTGCAAGGCGTTCAACGCCCAGACCCAGCAGGACGCCGGCACGATCATCCCGGTCGAGATCACGGTCTTCGCCGACCGCTCCTTCGAGTTCATCACCAAGACCCCGCCCGCGGCCGTCCTCATCAAGGAGGCCGCCGGACTGGACAAGGGCTCGGGCGAGCCGCACACCAACAAGGTCGGCTCGATCACCGTGGATCAGGCCCGTCAGATCGCCGAGCGCAAGATGCCCGACCTGAACGCCCATGACCTCGACGCCGCCACCAAGATCATCGCCGGCACCGCTCGTTCGATGGGAGTGACGGTCGAGGGCTTCGAGGTGGGAGCCTGATGGCGCGCGGCAAGCGCTACCGCGCGGCCCACGAGAAGGTGGATCGCACCCGCGCCTACGACCCCGCCGAGGCGGTGGCGCTGGTCAAGGAGACCGCCGGCGCCAAGTTCGACGAGACCGTCGAGCTGCACATCCGTCTCGGGGTCAACGTCCGCCACGCGGAGGAGCAGCTGCGGGGCACCCTCGCCCTGCCCAAGGGGCTGGGCAAGGACGTCAGCGTCGCCGTCTTCGCCGACGGCCAGCAGGCCCGCGACGCCGAGGCCGCGGGCGCCGACTTCGTCGGGTCCGACGATCTGGCCGAGCGGGTGGAGGGCGGCTGGACCGACTTCGACGTGGCGATCGCCAGTCCGGCGATGATGCCCAAGGTCGGCAAGCTCGGTCGCGTGCTCGGCCCCCAGGGCAAGATGCCGAACCCCAAGGTGGGGACCGTCACCGACGAGATCGCCAACGCGGTGGGCGAGGCCAAGGCCGGCAAGGTCGAGTACCGCACCGACCGGCAGGCGATCGTCCACCTGACGATCGGCAAGACGAGCTTTGAGGCGGTCGACCTGCTCACCAACTACGCGGCGGTGATCGAGGAGATCATCCGGGCCAAGCCCGCCGCCGCCAAGGGCCGCTACATCCTCTCGGCGACCCTGACCGCCACGATGGGCCCGGGCGTCCGCGTGGACACCGCCAAGACCCGGGCCGGCGAGATCATGGCCGGCGCCGGGGCGCTCTCGGCGAATGGGGCAGGCGAGGGCGAGGATGCCGCCGAGGAGGGAGGCCCCGAACAGCCGCCGCCCCAACCCGGGCCCGAGGAGCCGGCTCCCGAGGAGGCCAGCGCCTAGCTACACTCCGCCTCCCAATAGCCGCCAAAGACCGTCGGCGGGGCGCCCAGCGAAGCGCCCGGAAGACCGGCGCAGGTGAGCGAGAGTCGCGAGGTCGCACCGACCGAGTCCTCTGGCCCGCCTGCGCGCGGGCCTTACTTATGAACAAGGAACAGAAGACAGCCGTAGTCGAGGAGCTGACCGAGGAGCTGAAGGGCGCCGAGGCGATCTTCGCGATCGACTATCGCGGCATCAGCGTGCCGCAGGCCGCCGAGCTCCGCGCCGGGCTGCGCGACGCCGGCACCCGCTTCCGGGTGGTCAAGAACCGGCTCACCCTGCGCGCCGCCGACGCGGCCGGCACCGATGAGATCAAGGAGCACCTGACCGGCCCCACCGCGCTCGCCCTGGTCGACGGAGACGTCGCGCTCGCCGCGAAGACGATCTCCAGGCTGGGCGGCGAGTGGGAGCTGCTCGGCTACAAGGGCGGCCTGATGGAGGGGGAGACCCTGGACCCCGATTCGTTTGCGGCGATCGCCAAGCTTCCGGGCCGCGACCAGCTCAACGCCCAGTTCGCCGGCATCGTGGCCAGCCCCCTGACCGGACTGGTCCGCGGGCTGGGCTCGATGGTCCAGGGCCTGGCCAGCCAGCTCCAGCAGATCGCCGACCAGGGCCTGGTCTCCGGAGAGGCGCCAGAGGCGTCCGCTTCTGATCAGGACGAGTCCGAGCCCGACCCCGACCCGAAGGAGTCGCCCGAGGAGGCCTCCGAGGAGGAGGCCCCCGCCGAGGCGGGCGAGGCCGGCGAGCAGGTGAGCGAGACCACCGAGGGCGACGCCGAGGTGGGCGAGGCCGCCGAGGGCGCGCAGGAGGGCGGCGATGCCGACGGCGAGCAGACTTCAGAGGATTCCGACGACCAGACCAAGGAGGAAGGCAGCTAGATGGCCACCAGTACCGAAGAGTGGATTGAGGAGCTGAAGAGCATCTCGGTGCTCGAGCTAAGCGAGCGCATCAAGGCGCTCGAAGAGGAGTTCGGCGTCTCGGCGACCGCGGTCGCCGCCGCGGCTCCCGCCGCCGGCGGGCCGGCGGGCGACGGCGCGGGCGAGGAGGAGGCCGGCACCGTCGACGTGGTGCTGACCGGCGCCGGCGAGAAGAAGATCGGCGTGATCAAGGCCGTGCGCGCGGCCACCGGGCTCGGCCTCAAGGAGGCCAAGGCGCTGGTGGACGAGGCACCCAAGCCCGTCAAGGAAGGCATCGAGCGCGATGAGGCCGAGAAGCTCAAGTCCGAGATCGAGGAGGCGGGCGGGAGCGCCGAGCTGAAGTAAAAGCGGCGTCTGTTAGCAACCCTTGACGCAGGCGCGGGCCGTGTGTTAGCCTGCACGGTCGCGCGCCGGTGAGCCCTGCTGCCTGCGATCTGCGCGGTCTCACAGTCCTTCGAATACCTCAGGAGTCGCCCAGTTGGCCAGATCCAACGCTGCCCCGGTAACCCGTAGGAGCTTCTCCCGCCTAAAGAACCCTCTCGAGGTCCCACATCTGATCGATATCCAGCGTCGCTCGTTCGAGGCGCTGGTCGATCCGAAGAAGGGACTGCTGAGGGCGACGATCGACGACGTCTCCCCGACCGAGGACTACACGGGGAATTTGGCGATCGTCTTCCAGGAGTTCGAGTTCGACGATCCGCCCCACTCCGTCGAGGAGTGTCGCGAGAAGGACATGACCTTCTCGCGGCCGCTCAACATCAAGGTCGCCTTCCAGAACCGCGAGACGGGCGAGATCCGCGAGCAGACGGTCTTCATGGGGGACTTCCCGTGGATGACCGACCGCGGCACCTTCATCATCAACGGCACCGAGCGCGTGGTCGTCACCCAGCTGGTCCGCTCGCCGGGCGCCTACATCATGGAGCCCAAGGACCGCGAGAAGCAGGTCTTCATCGCCAACCTGATGCCGGCGCGCGGCTCCTGGCTGGAGCTGGAGATCGACAAGAAGGGGCGCGTCTACGTCCGCATCGACCGCAAGCGCAAGCTGCCGGTCACCGTGCTGCTGCGCGCGATGGGCTACGTCTCCGACGAGAAGCTGCTGGAGCTGTTCGACAACTCCGTCTACATCCGGCACACCATCGCCGCCGACACCGACGCCACCCGCGACGAGGAGGGCGCGCTGATCGAGCTGTTCAAGAAGCAGCGGCCCGGCGAGCCGCCCTCCGTCGACGCCGCCAAGGGCCTGCTGGAGCAGCTCTTCTTCGATTCCAAGCGCTATGACCTCACTCGGGTCGGCCGCTACAAGCTCAACGCCCGGCTGGACCTGGACATCGATCTCGACACCAGGGTCCTCACCCACGACGACATCATCGCCCTGGTCAAGGAGCTGGTCTCCCTGCCGAAGCTGCTCGGCATCCCCGAGGAGATCGACGAGGAGAACCCGATCAAGGACTACGCCGCCGAGGCGATCACCTACCCCCGCGAGCCGGTTCACGACCACCTCGACGAGTACGAGCACTTCGGCAACCGCCGCCTGCGCACCGTCGGCGAGCTGATCCAGGA
>CAYZPZ010000119.1:0-6077 GCA_964480205.1 uncultured Conexibacteraceae bacterium | reverse complement strand
GCCCGCCCGAGGCAGGCCCGAGTCTTGATCGTTGTTGTGCCGAAGCTGCTGCGGGCCTCGAGCCGCGTGTACATGCGCCGCCCGCAGCGGGCGCGGACGCGGTAGGCGCGAACGGTGGCTGGGCTGGCTCGGCAGCCGTCCGGGTCGAAGCCGCAGTCGACGCCGGCGCCGCGGACCTTGCCGGTGCCCCAGCCGTCCCAGACCAGGCTGCGCAGATCCAGGCCGGCGCCGCGGCCGGCGCCGAGCTTGAAGTGGACGCAGCGCTTCGGCTCCACCTTGGGCTTGTAGGCGCTGCCCTTCTTGTCGAGGCAGGGAAGGGCGGGCTTGGCGCTTGCCGCCGAGCCGGCGGGCTCAGCCGCGGGGCCGGCGAGCCAGAGCAGCCCAGCGGCGCCGAGGGCGGCGGCGGCGAGCAGTCGGCCGGGAGCGAGGCAGCGGGCCATCCCGGGCAACGCTAGCGGGCCTGGGTCCGCCCCGAGCAGATAGGTTTCCCGGCCCGCATGAGCAGGGTCGAGAAGATCATCCTGTCCGGGGTGGCCGTGGCCGCGGCGGCGGCCGGCATCCTTCACTACAGCGGCGCCGAGGCGGTGCTGGCCTTCTCGGTGGCGACGGTGGCGCTGGCGGGGATCGCCTGGACGGTGGCGCTGGGCACCGAGCAGCTCGGCACCTACTTCGGGCCGGGGATCACCGGCCTTCTGCAGTCCACCCTGGGCAACCTGCCCGAGTTCTTCATCGTCATCTTCGCGCTGGGCGCAGGCCAGGTGACGGTGGCCCAGACCTCGCTGATCGGCTCGATCTTCGCCAACGCCCTGCTGGTGCTGGGGCTTGTGATCATGGCCGGCGCCTGGGTCTCCAAGGACAACAACATGCGCTTCCAGCACCGGCTGCCGCGTGACACCACCACCCTGCTGCTGGTCTCGCTGTTCATCATCGTCATCGTCGGGCTCTCGATCGCCTCGCACGACCACGCCAGCGACGACGTCGAGGCGCTGTCCACGATCGGCGCGATCTGCATCCTCGCCGTCTACGGGGTCTGGCTGTTCGGCTATCTGCGCGGAGAGAAGCGGCGCGGCGACCCGGGCGTGGACCTGGTCGACGAGACCCCGCGGATCTCGATGCGCGCGGCGATCGTGCTGCTCGCGCTTGCTGGGACCGGGGCTGCCTTCGTCTCGGAGTGGTTCGTGGCCGAGCTCGAGCCCTCGATCGAGACGCTCGGGATCTCCGAGGCCTTCGCGGGGCTGGTGATCGTGGCGATAGCCGGCAACGCGGTGGAGAACGCGACCGGGGTGGTGCTGGCACTGCGCGGCCACTTCGACCTGGCGATCTCGGTGGTCAAGAACTCGGTCGCCCAGATCGCCGGCTTCCTGTTCCCGGCGCTGGTGCTGATCTCGCTGCTCTTCGCCAGCCCGCTCACCTTCGCGCTGGCTCCGGTCTACATCGGCGCGCTGTTTTTGACCGCGCTCGCGGTCTGGCAGATCACCGGCGACGGCGAGGCCCAGATGTTCGAGGGCGCGGCGCTGGTCGCGATCTACGTGCTGCTGGCCGCCTTCACGCTGTACCTGTAGCTCAGGGCTGCAGCGAGAAGGGCGGGTAGCGGTCGGTGATCAGGATGAACGCGTAGGCGTGCACCCGATTGCCCCAGCGCAGCACCCCTTCGACGAAGTCGAACAGCGAGCGTGGATAGCGACCGGTGAACAGGATCGCGAACCAAGCGATGATCACGGAGACGATTGCGGCGATCCCGAGGAAGAAGAGCACGATGTAGTGGGGGATCGCCAGCAACCACTTGATCAGCGGCATCCCCCTGCTCAGCTGCTGGCCGTCGGGGGTCGGAAAGTCGAGGTGCACCCACTGCTCGTCGTCGGTGGAGGGGTACTGATCGCTCATCAGCCAGAGGTAGGTGTGGACCCGGTTCCAGAAGCGCAGCAGCTCGCGGTTCCAGTTCGCCCACCAGACCGGATACTTCTTGCGGAACAGCAGCATCACCAGTGGCGGCAGGAAGAGAAAGCCTCCCCAGGCGAGGACAACTGAGCCGCCTGTGTCGCGATAGTCGCCGAAAGAGCCCCCGATCAGAGACAGCACGATCGCGATCGGGATCACCCAGAAGATCCGCAGGACGCTGGAGAGCCTGTTCAGCTGCCGATCCGGATAGTCGACCGAGAAGCTCAGCGGGTAGTCATGAGCGCCGCCGGGCGGGGGAGGCGGCGGCGCGGTGTAGGGCTGCTCCATCTCTGACTCCTTCGGGTGGAGGGACCGTCGCGCTGAACCCTATGCCCCGATTCGGGACCCCGCGGACGCCGTCCGCGATCATGCCCGTGTGGCGCGCCGGATCGCCTTCCTCGACGTCTTCACCGATCGCCCCCTGGCCGGCAACGGGCTGGCCGTGGTCGAGGACGCCGACGGCGTCGGCGAGGAGGTGATGCTGGCCTTCGCGCGCGAGACGCGGCTCTCGGAGACCACCTTCGTGCAGTCGCCGAGCGCCGAGGGCGCCGACTACCGCAACCGGATCTGGACGCCCGGCGAGGAGCTGCCCTTCGCGGGACATCCCTCGCTGGGGACCGCGGTGGCGGTGGCCCGCTGGCGCGGGGAGGATGAGGCGAGCTACACGCAGGAGACGGGGGCGGGGCTGCAGCCGCTCGAGATCGCCCGCGAGGAGGAGGCGTGGCGGGCGAGCATGCTGCAGGGACCCGCCGAGTTCGGCGCCGAGCTCGATCCCGAGAGGGCGCTGGCCGCCGCGGGAACCGACGCGTCCGAGGCGGTGCCCGAGCTTCCTCCCCAGATCGTCTCCACCGGCATCACCCACGCGATCGTCCCGGTCCGAAGCGCAGAGGCGCTCGCCGCCGCGCGCCCCGATTACCCGGCGATCAACGAGTTGCTGCGCGCGCACGATGCAGTAGTCCTCTACCTCGCCTGGTGCGAGCCGGACGCCGGCCGCGCCAGAGCCCGGGGCTTCGCCCGGATCGTCGAGATCGGCGAGGACCCCGCCACCGGCTCGGCGGTCGGCCCGCTCTGCGCCTATCTCGCCGAGCGCGCGGGCAGCGAGGCGATCGTGGTCGAGCAGGGCGCCGAGGTGCGCCGCCCCAGCCGTCTGGAGGCGGAGATGGAGGAGGGGAAGGTCAGGGTGAGCGGCGGGGTGGTGCCGCTGATCGACGGAACCGTCGAGCTGCCCGGCTGAAAGCGCGATACTGGCGCCGATGCACGACTGCGACGTAGCCGTCGTCGGGGCCGGGCTGGCCGGCCTGACAGCGGCGCGCGAGCTCGCCGCGGCCGGGCTCGACGTCCAGGTGCTGGAGGCGCGCGACCGGGTCGGGGGGCGCACCCTCAACCACTCGGTCGGCGAGCGCCCCGAGGACGTGGTCGAGCTGGGAGGGCAGTGGGTGGGCCCCACCCAGCACGAGGTCCTGGGCCTCTGTCGGGAGCTGGGCATCGAGACCTACCCCACCTACGGCGAGGGGAAGCACCTGCTGGAGGACGGCCGGGGCCGGCTGAAGACCTACACGGGCACGATCCCGCGGCTGGGCCCGCTGGTCCTGGCCGACTACGGGAGGGCCGACATGCGCCTCAAGGGGCTGGCCAAGCGGGTCGACCCCGAGGCGCCTTGGGAGGCGGCCGGGGCCGAGCGCCTCGACGAGCAGACCGTGGCCACCTGGATCCGAGCCAACGCGCGCACCCGGACGGTTCGCGAGCTGATCGCGATCGCGGTGCGCGGGGTGTTCGCGGTGGAGCCCGCCGACATCTCGCTGCTTCACGCGCTCTTCTACGTCGCAAGCGCCGGCGGCTGGGACGACCTGCTCGACACTGAGGGCGGCGCTCAGCAGGATCGCATCGTGGGGGGCTCGCAGCTGATCTCGCTGAGGATGGCAGAGGGCCTGGCGGAGCGGATCCGGCTCGAGACGCCCGTGCGCTCAGTCCGGGTCGAGGGCGATGGCGTGGTGGTCGGCGAGGTGCGCGCCCGACGCGCTGTCCTGGCGCTGCCTCCCGCGCTGGCCGGGCGACTGGACTACGAGCCGGCCCTGCCCCCCGCGCGAGATCAGCTCACCCAGCGCATGCCGATGGGCTCGGTGATCAAGTGCATGGCGATCTACGACGAGCCCTTCTGGCGCGAGCAGGGGCGCAGCGGCCAGTCGATCAGCCTCCCCGGCCCCGTCCACCTGACCTTCGACAACACCCCGCCAAACGGCAGGCCCGGGGTGCTGATGGGATTCCTGGAGGGACGCGACGCGCGCCGGCTGGGGGCGGTTTCCGAGGCAGAGCGCCGCGAGACGGTGCTGGGCAGCTTCGCGCGTCTGTTCGGCGAGCGCGCCAAGCGCCCCAGCGGCTACGTCGACAGGGACTGGAGCGCCGAGCCGTACTCGCGCGGCTGCTACGCGGGGGTCTTCGGCCCCGGCGCCTGGACCGGGTACGGACGGGCGCTGCGCGAGGCGGTGGGGCCGATTCACTGGGCCGGCACCGAGACCGCCACCCGGTGGATGGGCTATTTCGACGGTGCCGTGCAGTCGGGAAAGCGCGCCGCCGCCGAGGTGCTGGCCGCGGAGGGGGCCCGGCAGAGCGCACCGGTCGAAGCGGCGCCCCTGGACGTTTGATCTAGCCCCGGGCATCGGCGCGTATGCGGACGAGGCTGCAACAGATCCGGGGTTTGATCCTCGGTGGGACGGATCCCTACGAGGGCGCCGACCTCGGCAACGCGCAGCGCCTCGGAGCGCTGCTCTGGGGGCTGGTGCTGGTGCTGGTCGTGGTGATCCTGCCCATCAGCCCGCCGGACTCGGCGATCGACGGCGCGGGCTGGGCGGTGGCGGGTGTGCTGATCGGCGCCAACCTCGCGCTGATCGCGCTGCTTCGCCGCGAGCGGCTGGCGAGCTGGCACGTCCTGCTCGCTGTCAGCTACGTCGCCGTGGCCGCGATCGGCGTGCTGCAGTGGCTGGCGGGGGGCATCGTCGCCCCCTACGACCGCCTCCTGCTGCTCCCCGTGCTGTTCGCAGCGGCGCTGCATCCGCTGCGCCTGCTCCTTCCCCTGCTGGGGTTCACCTTCCTGGTCCTCGCCGCGCCCTACGTCTACGACACCTGGGAATCGAAGCGGGCCGCCTCCGACCTGGTCGGCTTCGCGATCACCGCGGCGCTGGGGGTGATGGCCAACCTGCTGATGAGCGGGGTGCGCAACCAGCGGCTGGCCCACGCCCGGGAGGAGGCGGAGGCCCGCCACGAGGCCCGCATCGACAGCCTCACCGGCCTCTACAACCGCCGCGCCTTCAACGAGGACCTGGAGCGGGAGGTATCCCGGGCGCGGCGGCTGCGGATGCCGCTCTCGGTCGCCCTAGTGGACCTGGAGAACTTCAAGGAGGTGAACGACCGCTGGGGCTACGCCGAGGGCGACCGCTGCCTGCGCGAGGTCGCCGAGACCATGCAGGCCTCGCTGCGCCGTCCCGACCTGGGCTTTCGCTGGGGCGGGGACGAGTTCGCGCTGATCCTCTCTGGCGCGTCGGAGGCCAACTACGACAGGGTCGGCGAGCGGATCACCCGGGCGATCTCCGAGCGCTGCCACCGGCCCGACGGCGAGCCGATCGTCGCTCGCTTCGCCGCCGCGGAGCTGACCGAGGACCTCACCCCCGAGGAGCTGGTCGAGAGCGTGGGCATGGCGCTGACCGCGGCCAAGTCCTAGTCACTGCCTGGGAGACGCCGGCGGCCCGCATCGGCGAAGCTTCGGCGATGCGACTGATCGACGTCCGACATCTCGGCCGCGAGAAGGTGATCGGCTGCTGGGAGATCGATGGGGTGCTGATCGACCCCGGGCCGGCCAGCTCGCTGGACAACCTGATCGGGGCGCTGGGTGGCGAGGCGCGGGCACTTCTGCTCACCCACATCCACCTCGACCACGCCGGGGGGTCCGGATCGCTGGTCCGCCGCTGGCCGCAGCTTCCCGTCTACGTGCACGAGCGCGGCGCCCCCCACCTGGCCGACCCCAGCCGGCTGCTGGCCAGTGCCGAGCGCCTCTACGGGAAGGACATGGAGCGGCTCTGGGGCGAGGTGGCGCCGGTGCCTGAGGAGAATCTGCGCCCGCTCGCCGGGGGTGAGCAGGTCCTCGG
>CAYZPZ010000118.1:0-6088 GCA_964480205.1 uncultured Conexibacteraceae bacterium | reverse complement strand
TGGGTGCGGTGGCGGACGAAGGCGTCAAGCTCCTCGAAGGAGCCGGGGTCGAGCAGCTTCTCGATCCGCTCCCGGGCGGTCAGCTTGCCCTTGGCGTGCTGCTTCTCCACCGCTTCGGTGGAGCCGGCGTGGATCGCCGCCTCGCGCAGCTCGCGAAGCTGGGCGAGCTTCTCCTCGTGGGTCTTCGCGTACTTCGCTCTCACGGCGGCGATTCTATGGGCGCGCCCGGCCGGCTGCGGCGGGGTCCGTGCGCCCGGTGGAGCTGTACGTGCACTACATGCGATGGCACCGGACCGCGCCGGGCGCGGTCCGTCGCTAACTCGGGCGCTTGAGCTAGCTCAGGCGCTTCAGGGATATGCCGCTTGCGAGCAGCGCGATCCCCGCCAGCACGAGCCAGGCAACGGGAAGGCCCGTGACGGGCAGCTGTTCACCTGGCGCGGCGGCGATGGCTACCGCGGCGCCGGCAGCGCCGACGGCTTCCTCGCGCTCGCTCGCCTGCTGGCCCCCGCGTCCGCCGCGATCAGGACGACGGTCGCCGTCCTCGTCCTGGAGGCCGGGCTGGGAGACGGTGCCGGGGCAGGCATCGATGTGGCTGACGCCGTAGAGCTTGCCGCTGTTCGGATTCAAGGGCGTGTGGCACGTCCCCTCGGTGGCGCCGTCGAACACGCAGGCGAACCCGGGGCTGGCCGGCCCACCCTTGACGAAGATCGTGCCCGTGAAGGTGCCCGTGGGCCCGCCGCTGACCGTGAACTCGACGACGCCCTGCGAGGTCTCGATGAAGGTCAACGTCGTGCCGTCAGGCAGGACGAGGTTTCCGTTCGCGCCGTCGAGGCGCGTGCAGCCGGGCGCCGGACGCGCCGCCTTTTGCGCCAGCAACCCTCCAGTTCGCGTCGAGGTCGAACAGCTCTTGCGGGACTTCTTGCCCTTCTTCTTTCGTCCCTTTTTCTTCGTCTTCTTCGCCTTCGTGACGGTCGTGGCGCTGCTGACGAGTGTTTGCGAGGAGGTCGTCGCCGTGGATGTGGACGAGGTGTCTGTGGAGGAGGTGCTGGTATCGCCGGTCTCGTCCAGGGGCTCGATGGTGTTCGTGTCCTCCGTACCCGTGGTCTGCGTGGTGGTGACCTTCTCGCCGCCCTGCTCCGTGCCGGTTTCCTGGGTACCGGTCTCCTCGGTAGCGGTCTCCTCGGTAGCGGTCTCCTGGTTCACGACCGACTGCTCGTCGGTGGGCGGCTCCGGGTCTCCCTGCCCGAAGGCGACGGATGGAGCAGCCAGCGCCGCCAGCGCGCTGATGGCTGCGAGGGCGGATAGGCGCTTGATCAACTCAGAGACTCCCCTTCTGCAACTTCCCTGTCTATATCGCAGGAACCCCCCGGGCTCCCCTTCGGCGGCGAGCATATAGCCCAGGATCGGCCAGCGCAAGGGCCCCCCAAAAAAGTTTCCAGGCGCCCCCCTTCGGTTCCTGCCGGGCGCCGCAGGACGCCGGCGCGGGGGCCCTCGACCTCCCCTCGAGGGTTCGCAACTTCCGTCCTTTCCGTGCCTGCGCCGGCGTCGCGATCGCGTACGGGGCCGCGGCGTCGAGCCCAGGTCGAGGCTTCGCAATTTGCGCTCATCTCGCCCCTGGGAGTAACGGCCGGCTAGAAGAACGCGCCCCCCGGTACTCGCCGAAGACGCCACGCAGAGCCTCCAGCCGCGGTCCAGCTCGCCTGATCGCGCGCCTCCTGGAAGTCCTTGAGCCGCTTCAGCTGGCGCGGCATCGCGACGCTGCTAGAAGAAGGCCCCGGGTCAGATGTGGAGGTGCCGGTTGAGCTCGATCGTGAGCCTGTGCTCTCGGGCGCGACCCGCGCCCCGCAAGTAGCCGACGGCCTCGCCGAGGGCGTCCGCGGTGAGTCCGAGGGCCAGCGCCGCGACCAGGCCCCGCCGCCTTCCCGACCGCGCTTGCGCCCGCCTGATGTCGGGGAGGGCCCGCCTCAGGCGGACCAGGGGGACTAGCGGGGAGGCGAGCGCGTAGGCCAGGCGGCGAGCGAGGCTCCAGTGACCGAAGCGCACGCGGGCGGCGCCGAATCCCCGGCCTCCTTGATAGTGCGATCTCAGATTCGAGCGGAATCGAGACACGTTGAGGTGGCGGGAGGCGGCCGCACCCTCGAGATACAGGCGGCGCCCATTCGCGAGCAGGTCCTTGTGGAGCATTCCCTCGGCCTCGAGCAGCTCCTCGAGCCGGTCGCCCCGCGCGAGCAGCTCGCTGCGCTTGTAGGCGACGTGGTGCCACGGCAGGGCCCCCCGGCGCTCGCCGGAGGCCGCCGGCGCCACCGCCGGGCCGAAGTCTCCGAGCAGATGCGCCCAACTCGTCAGGCTCTCGGGGTTGGCGTTCTCGAGGGACCAGGCGACCGCGGCCCATGGCCCTCGGTGGCGGTCGATCAGCGTCCCGGCCCAGCCAGGCTCGGGATAGGAGTGTTCCTCGGCGTAGGCGACAACCGGGCCGCTCGCGGCGCGCACCCCGGCAGCGAGGGCGCGCCCGAGAGACTCGATCCGCTCGATCGTCACCACGCGGGTGGCGGCGAATCCCTCGAGGCTCCCGGCGTCGGCCGGCAGCTCCTGAGGGGCGACCACCACCAGCTCGATCCGGTCGCTCACGCTCTGAGCGCGGAGGGCCCCGAGGGTGCGGTCGAGAGCCCCGAGTCCATCCGGCGTCACCGTGATCACCGACAGCTGGACCTGCGGGTCTCGGTCGCTCGTTCCCATTTCAGTGGGGTCCTCGGCGCGTGACGGTAACGGAACGCCCGACGTCTCAGCCGGTCCGTTGATTCATATCGCCACCGGGAACTGCTCCAGGGGGAGAAGCTGACGCTCCTCGCGGAGGAGATCGCGCGGCGGGCCGAGCCCGACGACCTGCTCGTCTTCATGCACGGCGACACCTTCCCGATTGCCGACTGGGTCGCTCCCGTTCGGCGGATGCTCGCGCGGACCAGCGCCTTCCACTACTACCTGGACCTGCATCCGGAGATCCAGATGTCCAGCCCGAAGGAGCTGGCGGCGCTAGAGATTCACTCGGCGCGCGCGACCGGCGCGCGGCGAGCTCGAACGGGCGAGACAGCAGTTGCCGCCTCCCGCAGGAATCCCGCTGTGTTGGCGAGTTGCCAGAGGAGGATCAGGAGCGCCTCGCGAGGATCTCTTCGCAGGCGACGCGCCGCCTCCCGGCCCACCTCCCGGTAGAAGGAGCCCTGGAAGCCACCCCGGACCGGGATGCCCCGCGCGCGCCGGGCTCGGTGGTAGACGAAGGCGCCGCGCCCGTAGCCGAATTGCTGCCGCCAGAACGCTGGGAGGTCGAGCTCGCGGTCATGCCTGGCCACGGCGTCGGGAGCGAAGGACATCGGCAGGCCGCGCTCCCGCCAGCGACCGCAGAAGTCACGGTCCTCGGAGGTGCGAAAGGCGGGGTCGAAGCCGCCGAGCTCGCGAAAGCGGTCGGTCGGAACGGCGAGGTTGTTGGAGGCGAAGAAGCTCGGCCCGTCCGGTGCCTCATTGTGGTGGCGGTAGGCACGCTCCACTATCCAGTGGCTGACCCGCGAGTAGGGATTCCCCGGAACCGCGTTCAGGGTCCTGCCACCGATCGCCGCCCCAGGTTCTGCAGCCGCTCGCTCCGCGAGCGCGCGGAGCCAACCGGAGTCGACCAGCATGTCGTCGTCCGTGAAGGCGAGCAGCTTCCCCGCGGCGCGCCCGGCTCCGGCGTTCCGGGCGGGGCCGGGGCCGCCGTGCGGGCGGGCAAGGAGCGTGATGTCCAGCCGCTCCCGATGGGGCTCGAGGAAGGGATTCAGATCGATCCCTGCGCCGTCTTCCACCACGATCACCTCGAAGCCGCCCGGAACCTGCTCGGATTCACTCAGGGAGTGGAGACACCGGGCAAGCTGTTCGGGCCGGTCCCTGGTCGGGATCACGACCGAGATGTGTGGCGCGCGGGCGCTGGTCATCCGGCTCAGGCTTGCTCGGCTAGAGGCTCGCCCGGTCTGAGGTGGGCCTCCTTCCTCAACTCCATGCGGGAGAGCCGTTCCATGGAGTCGCCGCTGCCGAACGCATAGCCGAGGAATTCCCCGACGGCGCTCGCCACCAGGGAGAAAAGCAGCGCCGGCAGCAGTCCGCGCGGAAGGCGGGTCCGCCGGCGGCAGCGCCGCCAGACCGGCACCATGCGGGGCAGGCGGACAAAAGGGATGAGGGGGGAGGCCGACGCATAGAGCAGCCGGCGGGGCCAGGACCAGTCGGAGGCGCGGGCGCCGCCGAAGCGCCGGCCGGCGGCGATTCGCTCTCCCAGCCATGAGGAGGGGAGGGTGACGTTCAGATGGGTCATCCGGGCGGCGGGCTCCATCCACAGCCGGTGGCCACTCGCCCTCAGATCCACGTGGAGCAGGATCTCGGCCTCGAGGAGCTCCTTCAGCTCGGGCCCGTACGAGGTCAGAACCGAGCGCTTGTAGGAGCTGTTGTGCCCCGGCAGATCAGCCATCTCAGCACCCGCCTCCGGCTCCAGCCACGGCCCGTAGTCGAGGAACAGGTTTGCCCAGCTCGAGGCGAAGGTGGGGTTGGCGTTGCCGATCCCTGGACCGACCGCGGCCCATGGCCCGCGATGGGCTTCGAGCAGGGCTTCGGCCCAGCGCGGGTGGTGGTAGGTGTGGCTCTCCGCGAAGGCGAGGATCGGCGCGCTCGCCGCCCTCACCCCGGGCTCCCTGGCCCACGACAAAGAGCTGATCTCTTCCACCTCGACCATCTGGATTCCCCAGAAGGGCCGGAGCTCGGGCGCACCCGGGTCCAGATCGCTGCCGCGCGGAGCGACCAGCACAAGCTCGATCCGGTCGGCGACCGTCTGGTTACCGAGGTTGCCCAGCGGCCTGGCGATCGTAGCCAGGACATCGGTGACCATGACCACCGACAGCTCCGGGCCGCCTTCGACGCCGCTGTCCATGGTCACCGATCGAAGCGCATGCTGGTGGCGCGGAGCCTATTACGCCGACAGGGATGGACCCGCCAGGGCCGCCTCGAGGTCGACCGGAACCTCGCTGGTCCTGACCATCTCCCCTCGGGCGGCCGAGCTGACGGCAGCCAACGCGATCTCCAGGGTTCGGCGCCCGTCCTCCAAGGTGCACTCGACGGGCCCCCCGTCCCTGATCGAATCGAGGAAGAGCTCCCACTCTCGCCGGTAGCTGGCGACGTACTCGCCGCCCCGGCGCATGAGCTTCAGGCCTCGCGGAAGCTCCCGCAGCGACTCACCCAGGGCGCGCAGGCGAGTCCGGGCGTCCCCCGGATAGGCCGAAATCGGCGTGAAGCGAAGGCCGTCGAACTCGAGCATCGACACGTCGAGGCGCCCCTTAGGCCCGAGAACGGTCACTCGGTTCAGCGACGGGCCGTAGTCGGCCAGCGCGGTGGTGGCCAGCGCCCCGCTGTCCATCCGCGCCGAGACCACCGTCCCGCGATCCGCCGGGCCGGAGTCCTGGCTGATGGCGCTCACCTCGACCGCCTCGCTCCCGGTAAGGAAGCGCCAGAGGTCGTAGTGGTGCGGCCCCTTCTCGAACAGGGCCCCTCCCCCCAATTCACGCTGCATCCTCCAGTTCCGCCAGCGCCCCCCGCCCATACCGTGGGCGCCCAAGAGTGCGCCCGCGACGGACTCGACCGGCCCGACGATCCCCCCTTCCAGGAGTTCCCTCGCCCGGCGGACGAGGCGATGCGCACGAAGGTTGAAGCCCACCGCGACCTTCGCGGGCGATCGTCTCGCGTGCTCTATCAGCCGATCGCAATCCTCCGTGCTGAGCGCGAGGGGCTTCTCCACCAGGGCGTGCTTTCCCGCATCCAGGGCCGAAATGAGGACGTCCGCATGGAGGGCGGCGGGGACCAGGATCCCTACCGCGTCGACGGCGGGGTCAGCGAGCAGAGATTCGGCGTCCGCGTACCTGCGCCGCACCGCGTAGCTGGTGGCGAGGTCCTGCAGCTGGCCGCCATCGCTGTCGGCGAGGGCGACGATTCGTGCACCCGAGAGGCCGCTGAGAGCGGGCAGGTGCCGGAGTCCGGCCACCTCGCCGCACCCGATCAGGCCGACCCCGATCGGCTCGCCGGC
>CAYZPZ010000117.1:0-6096 GCA_964480205.1 uncultured Conexibacteraceae bacterium | reverse complement strand
TCCGCGGCGTCGTGGCGCTCGGGGAGTCGCTGAAGATCGGCTTCCGGGCGCTCGGGATCTCCGCGAACGCCCAGCTCGTGGCCGAGGAGGGGGAGGAGGAGCCGAAGCCGATCGGGGGGTTCGTCTGGGGGCTGACGATCGCCTTCTCGCTGGTGCTCGCCGTGGGCCTCTTCTTCGTTATCCCGGTCGGGGCGACAAGCCTGATCAAGGACCAGCTCGGCTCGGCGCTTCTGTTCTGGCTAGTCGAGGGCCTGCTGCGCACGGCCATCTTCATCGGCTACATCGTCGCGATCTCCCGCATGCACGATCTGCGGCGCGTGTTCGAGTACCACGGCGCCGAGCACAAGACGATCTCCTGCTACGAGGCCGGCGACGCGCTCACACCGCAGAACGCCGCGATCTACTCGCGCCTTCACCCCCGCTGCGGCACCAGCTTCCTGCTGATCGTCATGGTGCTGGCGATCTTCGTCTTCGCCCCGATCGGGTTGCCCGCCTGGTACTGGCTGCTGGCCTCGCGCATCCTCGGCATCCCACTGATCGCCGGGCTCTCCTACGAGGTGATCAAATGGGCCGGCAAGAATCGCCAGAAGCGCTGGGTCCGCGTCCTCATGTGGCCGGGCCTGATGCTGCAGAACCTGACCACCCGTGAGCCCGACCTCGGCCAGCTCGAGGTCGCAATCCGCGCCCTCGATGAGGTCTTCGCCGTCGAGGAGCCCGACAAGCAGGGCCAGCGCGAGGAAGACGAGATCGAGATCGTCGCCTAGGGCCACGGCCGTCCCGGGGCGTCACACTTAGGGGCGTGATCGAGCAGTTGGTCAAACAGATCGAGGGGCGCCACGCCGAGCTGGAGGCGCTGATGTCGGATCCCGAGGTGATCTCGGATCGGCAGCGCTATGCCGAGGTGGGGCGCGAGTACCGCCAGCTCCGCGACGCATACAAGCTGGCCGCGGAGTGGCGCAAGCTGAGTGACGACCTGGAGGGGGCGCGCGAGCTGCTCGCCGAGGACGGGGACGATCCCGAGCTGAAGAGGGTCGTCGCCGAGGCCCCCGGGCGGCTCGAGGAGCTGGCCGAGGAGATCAGGCTGGCGATGGTCGAGCGGGACCCGAACGACGAGAAGAACGTGATCGTCGAGGTGCGTGCCGGCACGGGCGGGGACGAGGCGGCGCTGTTCGCGGGCGATCTGCTGAAGATGCTTAGCCGCTACGCCGAGTCGCGCGGCTACCAGGTCGAGATGCTCTCGAGCTCCCCGGCCGACGTAGGCGGCGTCAAGGAGGCGACCTTCGCGATCAAGGGCGACGGCGCCTACTCGGTGTTCAAGTATGAGGGCGGTACGCATCGGGTTCAGCGCGTGCCCAAAACCGAGTCCCAGGGGCGGATCCACACCTCAACGGCGACCGTCGCGGTGCTGCCCGAGGCCGAGGAGGTCGACGTCCAGGTGGATCCCAACGAGATCCAGACGGACACCTATCGCTCCTCGGGTCCCGGCGGCCAGTCGGTCAACACCACCGACTCCGCGGTACGCCTCACCCACGAGCCAACCGGCATCGTCGTTTCCATGCAGGACGAGAAGTCCCAGCTTCAAAACCGCGAGAAGGCGATGCGCGTGCTGCGTGCCAGGCTGCTGGAGCACCAGCTCGCAGAGCAGCAGGCGGAGATCGCCTCCGAGCGTCGCGCCCAGGTGGGGACGGGCGAGCGCTCCGAGAAGGTCCGCACCTACAACTTCCCGCAGGACCGGATCACCGACCACCGCGTGAAGCTGACCGCCAGCGGCGTCGAGCGGGTCCTGAGCGGGGAGCTGAGCGAGTTCACCGACACGCTCTCGGCCGAGGAGAAGCGCCGCAGACTCGAGGCGCAGGCGACCGAGACCGCCTGAGCGCGGTGACACCGGCGATGGCAGCGAGCCAGGTCGGCGATGCGCTGAGCGGCGCCGCCGACGCCCTGGCCGCGGCCGGCGTCGAGAGCCCCCGGCTCGATGCCGAGCTGCTGCTCGAGGCCGTGACCGGCTGGGACCGCGCCCGCTTCGCCTCGAAGCCGGAGGCCGAGCTGCCGAGCTCGGCGGCGCGGGAGTTCGCGGCGATGGTGCGCCGCCGGCTGTGGCGCGAGCCCGTCGCCTACATCCTCGGACGCAAGGGCTTCCGGCGGATCGAGCTGGAGGTCGACCCGCGGGTGCTGATCCCGCGGCCCGAGACCGAGCTGCTGGTGGAGGTGGCCGTGGAGCGGCTGCCTCGCCGGATCCTCGAGATCGGCACCGGCTCCGGGGCGGTGGCGCTGGCGCTCGCCGCCGAGTTGCCCGGCGCCCAGGTGACCGCGACCGACGACTCCCCCGGGGCGCTGGAGGTGGCGCGGGGCAACGCGGAGCGCCTGGACCTGGCCGACCGCGTGCGGTTCGAGCAGGGGACCTGGCCCGCCGAGAAGGGGGGCGGTCCTTTCGACCTGCTGCTCGCCAACCTGCCCTACGTGAGCGAGGACGAGTGGGCGCGCCTGCCGCCCGAGATTCGCGAGTTCGAGCCCCGCGAGGCGCTGGTCGCCGGGCCGACCGGGCTGGAGGTGATCGAGGCGGTGCTCGATTCGCTCGGTTCCGACCCGATCGCCGCGCGCGCGGTCGCGCTCGAGGTCGGCGCCGGGCAGGCCGAAGCGGCCGCTGAGCTGGTTCGGGGGGCCGGGTTCATCGCGACAGAGCTGCGGCGCGACCTCGCGGGGATCGACCGCGTCGTGGTCGGCGCGGGCGAGGACCGATGACCGAGGTCGTGTCGGTCGCCCGCGATGGGGCGGACACAGCCCGCGCCGAGCTTGAGCGCTGCGTCGCAGGCGGCGGAGTGGCGGTGTTTCCCGCCGACACTGTCTACGGACTGGCCTGCGATCCGCTCAACGAGCCCGCCGTCGAACGGATCAACGAGATCAAGGGACGCGACCGGGCAAAGCCTTCGGCGGTCATGTACTTCGCGCCCCTGGCGATGCGCGAGCTCCTCGCCGGCCTGGGGGAGAGGGCGCGATCGGCGATCGAGCGGCTGCTGCCGGGCCCGCTGACGCTGGTGGTGGCCAACTCCGATCACCGCTACCCCCTCGCCTGCGGCGAGAACCCCGAGCGGCTCGGCGTGCGCCTGATCGAGGGCCCGCTGGCGGGGACGATGACGCCGGTGCTGCAGACCTCGGCGAACCGCAGCGGAGAGCCGGCGCCGGCCGACTTCGAGGGGATCGATCCGCTGATCGTGGGCGAGGCGCACCTGGCGATCGACGGGGGCGCGCTCGGCGGTGAGGCCTCCACTGTGGTCGACCTGGGCTCGATCGACGACGACGGCAGCTGGCGGGTGCTGCGAGAGGGCGCGCTCTCCGACGAGGATCTGCGGGAGCGCCTGCGAGACCTCTAGCCCCGCTTCTCGAGGGCCTCTAGCGCCTGCTCCAAGGTTGGGTAGAGCTCCAACCGGATGGCCTTGCCGTCGCGCAGCTGCCAGGCCATTACCGCCTCCTGGCCGAACTCGAGCCCGGTGCTCTTTCCACGGGCCCGTAGCGTGAACTCGACCACCACCCGCTCGCCCACCTCCCGGAAGGAGCGAGCCTCCCAGCGGATCCCCTCCATCGCTTCGTAGAAGGAATCGAAGTAGCGCCGGATGCCCTCGTGGCCGCGGTAGGTGTCCGGCTCGGAGGCGAGCTCGGGCGGGGTGGTCACCTCGAACTCGGGGTCGACGATCGGCAGGATCCCCTCGACTCCCCGTTCGTTGAAGGCCGCGAAGCCGTCGCGGACGATCTCGACGTCGCGGTCGGACACGAGCGCAAGCGTACGACGCCGGGGCCGAGCTACCGCCGCGCGTCGGCGACCGTGAGCACGACCGAGCGCACGAACAGCTCGCGCGCGGCCTTCAGCTCGGGCCCGTCGCCGCGCTCAATCCGCTCCAGCGAGAGGCCCTGCACGCCGGCCAGGATGAGCAGGGTGAGCTCGGCGGCGCGCTTCGGGCTGGGACCGTCCTCGGCGGCGACCAGCCGCTCGGTAATCACCTCGCGCCACTGCTCGTTGATCTCCGCGATCGTCGAGCGCACCTCGGGCTGGACCACCGAAACCGCCGCGAGATCGAAGTAAAGGCGCGGAAGGCGGGCGTCCTCGGCGGCAATCTCCTCGGCCCCGACGGCGATCCCCCGGACCAGCGCCTCGACCGTGACCGCGTCGGTGATCCCCGCCAGCACTCGCCGGGTGATCTCCTCCGCGACCTGTCGACCGACCGCGGCGACCAGCCCGTGCTTGGAGCCGAAGTGGTAGGCGATCAGCGCCTTCGACTCGCCGGCTCGGGCGGCCGCCTTGGCGATCGTCAGTCCCGCGTAGCCCTCGTCCTTGAGCGTGTCGGTGGCCGCCTCGAGGATGCGCTCGCGCGCGCCCGTGGAGGGCCGCCCCCGCCCGCGCGGGGCCGTTACCGCGGAGCTCACGCCTCGGCGCCCGCCAGCATCGCCGGGTCCAGCCCCATTGCGGCGAGCTTCTTCGAGAGCGACTTCGCCGCGTAGGCGAAGATCTCCGACGAGTGGTAGAAGGGCGTCTCGAAGTCGTACGGATCGTCGACCCACGGTGGCACGAAGACCAGCGGCGCGACCGGCAGGCACTCCTTCAGAGTGTCCTCGACGATCCTCGCGTTGGCCGGATCGTCCTTGATCGCGTCGGCCAGGAACTTGACGCCGAAGCCGACGTGGCGGGACTCGTCTCGGTTGACGGCGGTGAAGCCCGCGGTGAAGCCCGGGAACCAGCCGCGCTCCTTGAGCGACTTGATCATGAACCGGGCCGCGGTCAGCGCCAGCATCCCCTCGATCACGACCATGTACACGGTGACGCCACGCACCAGGGACGGGAAGTCGCTGGGGTCCTTGCGCAGCCGCTCGGCAGCCTCGTGGAGGATGCCGTTGAACAGGGTCTCCCAGTCCTTGTTGACCACGTAGCGCTGCTTGTCGATCATCTCGCCCAGGCCCGCGGCGTCAACACCGAACACCTCGCGGTAGAAGCCGTCCCAGAACACGGTGTGCTTGGCCTCGTCGGAGATCTGGGTGGTGAGGAAGATCTTCGCCTCGTGGGTGGGCGCGGCGAGCGCGAACGGCAGCAGCTCCACCGTCACCCGCTCCTCGCCGAGGAAGAACTCCGAAAAGCCGAAGGTGATGAACTTCCGCTCCTCCTCGGTGAAGGCATCGGGGTCGGCCCACTGCTTCGCGTCCTCCTCGAAAGTGAAGTCCTCGGTCGACCAGTGCTGGCGCTGCCAGCGCATGAACAGCTTCTGGTAGGAGGGCGCGGCCTCGACGATCTTGTCGAGGCCCGACATGACCTTGTCGATGTCTCCGTCCATCAGCACCGAGAGCGCGTCGTCGTCGGTCGCCGGGCCGGCCGCTCCGTTGCCGCTCTGTGTCGTGGTCTCAGCCATCCGCTGCTCCTTGCTCGCGTACCCCTGGGGGCGGTCGCTGCATTACTTACCAGATGTTCAATAAATATGCAAGCCCGGCGCCATCCGCCGGGGCCTCCGTCGGCGCCTCCGCATAACGTCTGTCAACCTTGAGTGCCCGATCAGGAGGACCGCGAGCTTGACCCCGCCGGAGCTACCCGACGACTTTCAGACCGCGCAGCTGAGCGAGATCGATCCCGAGATCGCCCAGGTGTTGGATCGCGAGCTCGCCCGCCAGCAGGGCACCCTGGAGATGATCGCCTCGGAGAACTTCGTGCCGCAGGCCGTGCTCGATGCGGCCGGCTCGGTGCTGACCAACAAGTACGCCGAGGGCTATCCCGGCCGCCGCTACTACGGCGGCTGCGAGGAGGTCGACGTCGCCGAGCAGCTGGCGATCGACCGGGCCAAGGCGCTGTTCGGGGCGGAGCACGCCAACGTGCAGTCGCACGCCGGCGCCCAGGCCAACAACGCCGCCTACATGGCGATGCTCGAGCCCGGGGACACGATCATGGGGATGGCGCTCGACCACGGTGGGCACCTCACCCACGGGATGAAGCTGAACGTGTCGGGCAAGCTGTATGAGGTCGTCGCCTACCACGTCCGCCGCGAGGACCTGCTCTGCGACATGGACGAGGTCGCGCGGCTGGCCTCCGAGCACAAGCCGAAGGTGATCGTCGCCGGCTGGTCC
>CAYZPZ010000116.1:2190-6165 GCA_964480205.1 uncultured Conexibacteraceae bacterium | reverse complement strand
GCGGCGGCGGCCTGCTCGAGCTCGGCGAGGTGCTGGTGGACCAGCTGCACGGCCGTGCCCCCCTCCCCCACCGCGGCGGCGACCCGCTTGATCGAGCCGTGGCGGACGTCGCCGGCGACGAAGACGCCGGGGATCGAGGCCTCGAGCGGATAGGGGTCGCGATTCAGCGGCCAGGGGTCGGCGTCGCCGGCGGCGCAGGCGTCGGCGGCCTCCCGGCCGGTGAGGATGAAGCCGCGCTCCTCGCGGGCCACGGCGCCCTCCAGCCAGTCGGTGTGGGGGACGGCGCCGATGAAGATGAAGAGGCCGTCGAGCTCGAGGGTCTCGCGCTCCCCCTTCCCCCGGTCCTCGACCTCGATCCGCTCCAGCCCCGGCTCGCCGGAGGCACCGACCACCGTGGTCTCGGTGCGAAGCTCGATCTTCGGGTGGCTGAAGATCCGCTCGCAGAGATAGCGCGACATCGACTTCTCCAGCGACTCGCCGCGGACCAGCATCGTCACCTGGGCGGCGCGCTCGGCGAACTTGAGCGCGGCCTGGCCGGCGGAGTTGGCACCGCCGACGATCGCCACCCGCCTGCCGGCGTAGCGCTCGGCCTCGGTGGCGGCGCCGCCGTAGTGCACGCCGCGGCCGACCAGCTCCTCCAGGCCCGGCACCTCCAGGCGCCGGTATGAGACCCCGCAGGAGATCAGCACCGCGCGCCCGCGAAGCTCGGTGTCGTCGTGGAGGCTGACCACCCGCCAGCCGTCCTCCGCGCGCAGCCCCTGGGCGATCTTCAGCCGTACCAGCTCGGCGCCGAAGCGCCGGCACTGCGCCAGCGCGCGCTGGGCCAGATCCAGTCCGGTCAGCCCGCTGGGAAAGCCCAGGTAGTTCTCGATGCGCGAACTCAGCCCGGCCTGGCCGCCCGGGGCCTCGCGCTCGATCAGGCAGGTGCGAACCCCCTCCGAGGCCGCGTAGACCGCGCCGGCCAGGCCCGCCGGCCCGCCCCCGACGATCACCAGGTCGTATTCGGTGCCCTTCGGCTTGGTGGCCATCCCCAGGGCCCGGGTCAGCTCCAGCAGGGTGGGGTTGCCCAGCCGCTTGCCGTCGGCCAGGACGACCACCGGCTCGGACAGGCCGTCCTCGTCCATCAGCTCGCGGCCCTCGGGGGTGTCGGAGTCGATCAGCAGGTACTGGATGTCGTTGCGGGCGAGGAAGTCGCGCAGCCGCCAGGCCTCGCCGGTCTCGGGATCCCCGACCAGCCGCACGGCGCGCTCGCTGTAGTCGCGCTTTCGGGTCCAGTCGGCGAGCAGCTCGCTCGCGGCCGAGATCAGCTGCTCGCCGTCGGGGGAGATCGGCTTGACCAGCTGGCGGTCCAGGTGGCCGCGGGTGAGCGACTCCAGCGCCAGGTCGTAGCGCTTGTGGGCGACCAGGGCGATCGCCTTCAGGTCGGGCTGCAGCTCATGGGCCCGGGAGATCAGCTCCAGGCCGTCGATCGGCTTGCACTCGTCGTCGGCGACCAGCAGCGCCACCCGCCCGCCCTGACGGCGCAGCTGCTCGAGCCGCTTCAGGGCCTGCTCGGAGGAGTCCAGCGCCTGGAACCAGAAGCCCTTGCCCTCGAAGACGCGCCGCAGATCGCCCTCCAGCGCCCGGGCGATCGAGAGATCGGGGTCGACGACACAGATCAGGTCGCCGAGCGGCGGCAGGCCGGCCGCCTCGCGGGCCTCGGCCAGGTCGTGGAACCAGGCCAGCCGGCTGACCTTGCCTTCGCGGAAGCTCCACAGCATCTGATCGTCGACCTCGTAGGGGACGCCGCTGACCCGGGTGCGGGCGGTGAACCTGCCGGGGCAGAGGATGCGATCGCCCGAGGACTCGATGAAATCGCCCGGCTCGTGATGGATCTCCGAGAAGCTCTCCAGGGTGTTCGTGATCGCCTCCATCCAGCCCTGGTGCCCGTGCCGGGTGCCGCCCTCGACCGCGTAGCTGGGGTTGACCAGCTCGAACTCGGGATGCAGGAACTGGAGCACGTCGTGACCCGGGTCATCTCCGTTCCAGGCCTCGTAGAGCCGCTTCAGCAGCTCGATCCTCTCCTCCGACATACGGCCCCGATTATCCCAGCCCGGGTCAAGGCCAGCTCAAGGGCACTCTCGCACGCGAGGGTGGCGATCGGCTCCCGCGGGTAGGCTCGCAGCATGCTGGAGCGACTGACCGAGCTGGTCTCGGGTCGGGTCCCCACCGCCGATCTCGACGACCGCGACCCCGACTACATCCGCGAGAGCCTGCCCGGCATCTGGCTGCTCGCCTCCTACTACTTCCGCGCCGACGTGCGGGGGCTGGAGCGGATTCCCGAGGAGGGGCCGGTGCTGATCGTCGGCAACCACTCCGGTGGCAACCTCACCCCCGACACCGGTGTCTTCACCCTGGCGTTCGCGGCCTTCTTCGGCGCCGAGCGGCGCTTCTACCAGCTCGTCCACAACCTGGTGCTGGCGATGCCGCTGCCGATTCCGCTGCGCAAGTACGGCAGCGTGCCGGCTTCGCACAAGAACGCGCGGATGGCCCTGGAGCGCGGCGCCGCGGTGCTGGTCTACCCCGGCGGAGACTGGGAGGTGCACCGGCCCTCCTGGGAGATGAACAAGGTCGACTTCGCCGGGCGCAAGGGGTTCATCAAGCTGGCGCTGGACGCCGGCGTGCCGATCGTGCCGCTGGTCTCGATCGGCGGCCAGGAGACCGCGCTCTTTCTCAGCCGCGGCGAGCGGCTGGCCAAGGCCCTGCGGCTGGATCGGATGTTCCGGCTCAAGGTGCTGCCGATCTCGATCGCGATCCCCTGGGTGATCAACGTGGGCGACATGCTCGGCCACTGGCCGCTGCCGGCGAAGCTCACGGTGGAGGCGATGGAGCCGATCGACCTGCGCAAGCGCTTCGGATTCAGGCCGGACGTCGACGAGATCTACGAGGAGATCACCGCGCTGATGCAGGACAAGCTCGACGAGCTCGCCGCGGAGCGGCGGCTGCCGGTGATCGGATGATCGGCGCGGAGCGCTTGGGGCGCTGAGATGCGGGTCGAGGAGAGCGTCACGATCGCCGCGCCGCGGGACAAGGTCTGGCCCTGGGTCTGCGACGCCTCCCGGGCCGCGAAGTTCATGCACAACGTCCAGGTCGCGGTGGTCGACGGCGAGCCGCACACCGGCCTGCGCGCGCGCTTTCGGCTCTGGATGACGGTGGGATCGGCCCGGATCGGCGGCGTGGTCGAGGTGATCGAGTTCGACCCGCCGCACGAGATCGCCTGGACCTCGATCACCGGCATCGACCAGCGCGGCCGCTGGCTGCTGCGCGAGCGAGGCCGCGGCACCGAGGCGACCTTCCGGCTCAGCTACGAGGTGCCGGGTGGGGTGACGGCGCTGATCGCCGACTGGATCGGCCGCCGCGCGGTGCGCCGCAACGTGCGCGAGTCGCTGAGCGCGCTGAAGCGCATGCTCGAGGTGCGCTGAGCGATGAACGTCCCGCGCACCCCCCGTGTAGGGGGGAACGAGGGACGTTCTTGGTGGTGCGACGCGATGAACGTCCCGCGCACCCACCGTATAGGGGGGCACGCGGGACGTTCTCGTGGGGTGGCGGGTTTGTAGCCATCCACAGAAATCGTTAGGGTCTTGCTCACAAACCTGCCGAGTCCCGGGCGACGTCGCCCGGGAGCGGGGGAACCAAAGGAGCATCAGGTTCCTGGGGCGAATTGAGACGAAGTCGTTTTGAGGCGCACTCTTCAGCGCCAGCCCGCCAGCTAACCCCGTAGGCCCGACGAAGAGAGGTGAACGATGACCGAGCTGATCGAGATCCTGGCGAGCGAGGAACTCAGCCGCCGCGATGAGATCCTGGGCTACGCGATCGGGATCGCCGTCGCGGTGGGCGTGGTGGCCTTCCTGCTGCTGCCGCTGCTCTAGGCGCGACCTACAGCTCGACACGACCGTCCTCATCGACGCGCTGCGAGGAAGGGAGGCCGCCGACCGG
>CAYZPZ010000116.1:0-2090 GCA_964480205.1 uncultured Conexibacteraceae bacterium | reverse complement strand
GCTCGACACGACCGTCCTCATCGACGCGCTGCGAGGAAGGGAGGCCGCCGACCGGATCCGCGCGCTCGCCCGGGACGGCGCGCGGCCGTACGTCTGCGCGGTCAACATCGAGGAGATCTGGCGCGGAGCCCGCTCGGACGAGGAGGAGTCGATCGCGCGGCTCCTCTCGGGCCTGCAGCTGGCGCCGCTCGGCGCGCGGGAGGGTGTCCGGGCGGGGAGGTGGCGCCGGGAGTTCGCGGCTCAGGGAGTAACCCTGAGTCAGGCGGACTGCCTGGTCGCTGCCGCCACCGTCGGAGTCGGTGCCGCCTTGGCCACGGGCGACCGCTCCGGGTTTCCGATGCCGGGACTCGAGCTCGAACATTGGCCGGTGGGCGGCTAGCGTTTCCTCCATGGATCTCGAGCTGCTCGACAGGGAGCTGAGCGAGGCCGGCGAGCCGGCCTACCGCGCCCGGCAGGTGTGGGAGTGGACCGCGCGCGGGGTCCGCGGCTACGAGCAGATGACCAACCTGCCGGCCGGGCTGCGCGAGCGGCTGGCCGAGCGGGTGCCGCTCTCGGCGCTGGAGCTGGACTCCGAGCAGCGGGCCGACGACGGCACGGTCAAGGCGCTGTTTCGGACGCGCGACGGACGACCGGTGGAGGCGGTGCTGATGCGCTTCCGCGACGGTCGGCGCTCGGTCTGCGTCTCGGCCCAGTCGGGCTGTCCGCTGGATTGCCGCTTCTGCGCCACGGGGCAGATGCGCTTCGGGCGCAACCTGACCGCCTCGGAGATCCTCGACCAGGCCCTTCACTTCCGCCGGATCGAGGAGATCGACCACTGCGTGTTCATGGGGATGGGCGAGCCGATGATGAACCTCGATGCGGCGCTGGACGCCTGCGACCGGCTGCCGGACCTCGGAGTCACGAACCGGCGCACCACGATCTCCACGGTGGGCTGGCTGCCCGGGATCGAGGCCCTGACCGAACAGGATCGGCCTATCCGGCTCGCCTTCAGCCTGCACGCCCCCGACGAGGCCCTGCGCTCGGAGCTGATGCCGGTCAACGAGCGCTACCCGCTGGCCGAGGTGCTGGCCGCCTGCCGGCGCCACTTCGAGCGTCGCCGCCGCAGGGTCTTCATCGAATACGTGATGCTGGCCGGCGTCAACGACCGCCACGAGCAGGCGCTACAGCTCGCGGAGCTGCTCGATCCGAAGACGTTCAAGGTCAACCTGATCCCCTACAACCCGACCGGCGCGGGATTCTCCGGCTCGGGCCCGCGGGCGATCGAGGCCTTCCGCTCCGTGCTCGCCTCCCGCGGCATCCCGGTCACCGTGCGGCTCACCCGCGGGCGTGAGATCGACGCCGCCTGCGGCCAGCTCGCGGCGACGAGTTAGCTCGACCCGGAATCGATCGTCTCGCAGCAGGCGACGTGCTCGGCGTTGTCGGCGAGCAGCGACTCTGCGGTGGCGACCAGCTCGCTCACCCGCTCATCGGCGAGGCCGTAGATCACCGAGCGATCCTCGCGGCGGGTGGTGACGAAGCCGCACCAGCGCAGGCAGCCCAGGTGGGTGGAGACCGTGGCCTGAGGCAGCTCCAACCGCCGCACCAACTCGCCCGCGGCGAGCTCGCCCTCGGTGCTGAGCAGGCGCAGGATCCGCAGCCGGGTGGGGTCGCCGAGTCCGCGGAAGTACTTGGCGAGCAGGTCGGTGCGGCTGGGGGTGCCCGTGAAGGCGAAGGGAGCGGCCGAGATCACATCATTCATATCGGTTCACTACGATATCGGCTTTCATCGATGAAAGCGACGGCAAGGAGGCAGGAGATGCCCCAGACCACCCTGACCAGCGCGCTGACCCGCGGACCGGAGCGGCAGATCGGCCCGGTCGGGACCGCCAGCCGAGTGATCGGTGGCCTCGCCTTCATCGCGGTGCCGGTCGCCCTGGAGGGGATCGGCTGGTGGGACGTGGGCGCGGCCCTGGTCGCGTTCCCCGCGGTCACCCTCGTCATCGGCGCCCTGGTCAGCGCCGGCTACCGGCGCTTCGCGCCCGAGTCGCCGGCGCGGCTCCAGTCCATCTGCTCTGCTCCGACCTGCACCCTGCTGGGCGGGGTCGTGGGGG
>CAYZPZ010000115.1:0-6173 GCA_964480205.1 uncultured Conexibacteraceae bacterium | reverse complement strand
AGGTCGACGATCAGCTTCAGCTCGTGCAGGCACTCGAAGTAGGCGAGCCGCGGGTCGTAGCCGGCCTCGACCAGGGTCTCGAACCCGGCGCGGACCAGCTCGGTGGCGCCCCCGCAGAGGACCGCCTGCTCTCCGAAAAGGTCGGTCTCGGCCTCGTCGGAAAAGGTCGTCTCGATGACCCCGGCCCGCCCACCGCCGATTCCGCTGGCGTAGGCCAGGACCAGATCGCGGGCCTTGCCCGTCGCGTCCTGGTGGATCGCCATCAGGCAGGGGACACCCTTGCCATCGGTGAACTGGCGGCGGACCAGATGTCCGGGCCCCTTCGGAGCGACCATGCCGACGTCCACTCCGGCGGGCGGCTCGATCTGGCCGAAGCGGATCGAGAATCCGTGGGCGAACATGAGCAGGTCGCCCTCGGCGATGCCGTCGGCGATCTCCTCGCGCCAGACATCGGCCTGCCTCTCGTCGGGGATCAGGATCATCACCACGTCCCCGCGGCTTGCGGCGTCGGCGACGTCGAGCACCTCGAGGCCGGCGGCCTCGGCCTCGGCGCGGCTCGCCGAGTCGGGGCGCAGACCGACCACCACGCTGATCCCCGAGTCCTTCAGGTTGAGGGCGTGCGCGTGGCCCTGGGAGCCGTAGCCGAGGATGGCCACGGTCTTGCCGGTGAGCAGCGAGAGGTCGGCGTCTTTGTCGTAAAGGGCTTCCGGCTTCGCCATAAAACGGGTCGCTCCTCGGCTTCGCCTACGGAGCGCCCTCGCATCTCAGGCTAGCGGAGCTCGGCGCGCCTGAGCTTGCCCGAGGCGGTGCGGGGCAGCTCGCCGGCCAGCTCGATCCGCTTCGGCACCTTGAAGTCGGTGAGGCGGGCCGCACACCAGCTGCGGAGCTCCTCGGCGGCGGCCTCCGCCCCCTCGCGGGGGACGACAATGGCGACGACGGCGTTCTGCCAGTCGGGGTCCGGGCGACCGACCACCGCGGCGTCGTCGACGTCGGGGTGGGCCACCAGGACCTCTTCCACCTCGCCGGGGGCGACGTTCTCGCCGCCGGTGACGATCACGTCATCGCGCCGGCCCTCGACCCAGAGGAAGCCGTCGGCATCGATCCTGCCCGAGTCGCCGGTGTGCAGCCAGCCGTCCTGGTCGGTCGCCTCCGGGGCGACGGTGGGGCCCTGGACGAGGATCTCGCCGTCGGCGATCCGGACGTGGGTGGTGAGCAGGGGCCGCCCGGCGGAGCCCCGCTTGCGCTCGGCGTCCGCCGGGGCGAGCGTGGTCACCTGCGAGCAGGCCTCGGTGAGGCCGTAGGTCTGAACCACCGTCGCTCCCAGGCCCAGCGCCTCGACCAGCATCTCCTCGGGAACGGGCCCTCCGCCGACCAGGATCGCGCGCGGGCGCTCGATCGCGGCGCCGGCATCCAGCAACCGGGTCAGCATCGTGCTCACCAGCGAGACGATCGTCACGTCTTCGCGCTGAAGCGAGTCCGCGACCCGATCGAGGTCGAAGCCGTCGTGGACGATGGCGGTGGTGCCGTAGATCGCCGAGCGGAGCAGGATCGACAGCCCGGAGACGTGAAAGACCGGTACGCAGCAGAGCCAGCGATCGCCGGGATCGACGCCCAGGTTGAAGGCCGAGCCGACCGCGCTCCAGAGGTGATTCCCGTAGGTGAGGTCGACCGCCCGGGCCCGGCCCGAGGTGCCGCTGGTCAACACCCGCGAGCAGCTCCCCTCCAGCTCCAGCTCGCCGAGCAGCGGCAGGTCGGCCTCGTGGCCCTCCAGATCCTCGACGCTCTCCAGGATCAGGGCGGGCCGCCGCTCACCGAAGGCGCGCTCGCGCTCGGCGGGGCCCATCCGCGGGTCCAGCGGAAAGGCGATCGCGCCCAGCTTCATCAGCGCGTGCAGCGCGATCGCGTAGTCGACGCCCGCCGGCATCGCGATCGCCACGGTCGAGCCCCGCCTCACCCCTTTGGCGGCGAGTCGCCTGGCCGCCGAGATCGCCTCTCGCTCCAGCGCGGCGTAGTCCAGGCTGACCTCGTCGGAGACGATCGCAGGCCGGTCGGGGCAGGTCAGGGCGCGCTGAGCGAGCCAGTTGTCCAGCAGGGTGGTCGTGAGCGGCATTTTGGCGGCCGCGGCTAGAGTCTGCGCGATGCCGAGGCGACACAAGGACGCCCCCTCCGAGGAGCAGCTCTACGCGCCGGTTTCCTGGAGCGTGGCCGCCGAGTACGGCGACATCCTCTACGAGCGAGCCGAGGGTCTCGCCAAGATCACGATCAACCGTCCCGAAGTGCGAAACGCCTTCCGCCCGCAGACCCTCGCGGAGCTGCGGGACGCCTTCGGCCGCGCCCGCGACGACCTGGAGGTCGCCGCGATCATCTTCGCCGGCGCCGGCGCCGACGCCTTCTGCTCGGGCGGCGATCAGCGGATTCGCGGCGACGACGGCTACATCGGCGAGGACGAGGTCGCACAGCGGGGCGTCGGCCGGCTCGACGTGGGCGATCTGCACGTGCAGATCAGGCGGCTGCCCAAGCCGGTGGTGGCGATGGTCGCCGGCTACGCGGTCGGCGGTGGCCACATCCTGCACCTGGTCTGCGATCTCACCATCGCCGCCGAGAACGCGCAGTTCGGCCAGACCGGTCCGAGGGTAGGCAGCTTCGACGGCGGCTTCGGCGCCAGCCTGCTCGCGCGCAACGTCGGGGTGAAGAAGGCGAAGGAGATCTGGTTTTTGGCGCGGCTCTACGATGCCCAGGAGGCCCTGGGGATGGGCCTGGTCAACGCGGTCGTCCCGCTCGACGAGCTCGAGCGGGAGACCGTGGCTTGGTGCCGCGAGATCTCCCACCTCTCCCCCCTGGCCCTGCGGCTGCTGAAGGCCAGCTTCAACGCCGAGGAGGACGGCCTCACCGGGCTGCAGCAGCTCTCCCACGACGCGACCCTGCTCTTCTACATGACCGAGGAGGGCCAGGAGGGCCGCAACGCCTACCAGCAGGGCCGCCCCCCGGACTTCGGGAAATACCCGAGACGCCCGTGAGGATCTGGCTGATGGCGGCGCGTCCGCGGACGCTGCCGGCCGCGATCGCTCCAGTGCTGGTGGGAACCGCCGCTGTGGTCGAGCGCACCGGGGAGCTGCCCCGGCCGTGGGCGGCCGTGGCGGCGCTGATCGGCAGCGTCTTCATCCAGGTCGGCACCAACCTGGTCAACGACTACTCGGATGCCAAGCGGGGCGCCGATACGGTCGATCGGTTGGGGCCGGTGCGCGTCACCGCGGCCGGGCTGGTCGCCCCCCGCAGCGTCCTGGTCGCGACCTGGGTCGCCTTCGCCATCGCGGTCACCGCCGGGATCTATCTGGCCTTCATCGCGGGCCCGGAGATCCTGGCCGTGGGCGCGGTATCCATCCTGGCCGGCGTCCTCTACACGGCCGGGCCGCGGCCCTACGGGTACGCCGGTCTCGGCGAGCTCTTCGTGTTCGTCTTCTTCGGGCTGGTGGCGGTGAATGGCTCCTACTACGTGCAGCTCGAGGAGCTGGCCTGGCTGCCTCTCGGGCTCTCGGCCTCGGTTGGCGCGCTCTCCACCGCGATCCTGGTGGTCAACAACGTCCGCGATATCGATACCGATCGCCGGGCCGGCAAGAACACCCTCGCGGTGCGCCTCGGCCGCGAGCGCGCCAGGCGCCTCTTCCTCGCGCTGCTCGCGCTCGCCTTCGCGGCGCTGCCCCTGACCCTGGCGGCGGAGGGCGGGCCCTGGTGGGCGCTGCTGGGACTGATCCCCGCACCGCTCGCACTGCATGCCGCCCGGCCCGTGCTGACCAGGACCGACGGTCCCTCCCTGAACGGCGCGCTGGCGAGCACCGGCGCACTGCTCGGTGCCTTCAGCCTGCTGGTTTCCGCGGGACTGCTGCTCGCCGCCTAGCCTGGAGAACCATGCGGTTGGAGGAGATCGAGGTGATCCCGTACTCGTTGCCGTTCCGGGAGCCCTACGTGACCGCGCGCGGCGAGCTGCGTGAGCGCCAGCTGCTGCTGGTCCGGATCCGGGCGGAGGGCCTCACCGGCCTGGGCGAGACGACGGCGCTCTCTCTGCGCGGCGGCGCCTCGCCCGCCGAGATCGCCCGCGAGCTGCGCGAGGTCTGCTGGCCCGCTCTGGCCGAGGCACCCTTCGACCCCGCTCGGATCTGGTCGGCGCTGGCGCGCTGCCGGGGGCGGGGTTCCTCCGCGCAGGCCCTGGCCGCGATCGACATCGCCCTTCACGACCTGGCTGGAAAGGCCGCCCGGACGCCGGTCTGGCGGCTTCTCGGTGCCGCCACGGCCTCCCCGGTCGCCTGCAACGCGACCCTGCCCGCCGCAAACCCGACCATGTTCCGCTCTTTGGTGGAGCGCTGGGCTGCCCAGGGGTTTCGCACCTTCAAGCTCAAGGTCGGCCTGCCCGGCGAGATCGCGATGGTCGCCGCCGCGCGCCAGGCGCTGGGGCCGGACGCGCGGCTGCGCCTGGACGCGAACGGGGCCTGGAGCGTCGCCGACGCCGCCGAGCGGCTGCGGCTGATGGCGCGGGAGACGATCGAGCTCGCCGAGGAGCCGGTGGCGGGTCTGCTGGGGATGGCGCAGCTGCGCCGTCGCACCCGAATCCCGCTGGCCGCGGACGAGAGCATCGTCACGGCGCGCGACGCCCGCGAGGCTGCCCAGCTCGAGGCCTGCAGCATGGCCTCGGTGAAGCTGGCGAAGGTGGGAGGGATCGGGGCGGCTCTCGAGGTGGCCGCTGAGATCCCGGTCTATCTCTCGAGCGCCCTGGAGGGGCCGGTGGGGATCGCGGCGGCCGCCCACGTGGTGCAGGCGCTGCCGCCGTCCAGCGCCGCGCTCGATCTCGCCCACGGCCTCGCAACCGAGCGGCTGTTCGCGGCCTCGATCGGCGCCGGGCCGGTGGCCGAGGGCGACCGGCTGCACCTGGGTGACCGGCCGGGCCTGGGGGTGGCCGTCGACGAGGACGCCCTGGCCGCACGGCGCCTCGACTAGCCCGAGGTGCGGAGCGCCTCGCGAACGAAGGCGATGTCGCCGCGCAGGTCCTCGGGCCTGCGAGGCGTCTCCACCACGACTGGCGCCTTCGCGGCCCGGATCATGTGGCGCAGTCGGTCGAGGTCCATCTTGCCCTTGCCGATGTTGGCGTGGCGATCGGCGCCGGTCCCGGGCGGATCGCGCGAGTCGTTGACGTGCAGCAGGTCGATGCGGCCGGTGATCGCCCGGGCGCGCTCGACCGCGTCGTCCAGCTGCTCGCCGGCGGCGTGAGCGTGGCAGGTGTCGAAGCAGAAGCCGATCTCGGTCGCGGTCTCGACCCCGGAGACGACCTCCCATAGCCGAGCCAGCGCGTCGAAGCGCCGCGCCACCGCGTTGCTTCCGCCTGCGGTGTTCTCGAGGTAGACAGGGATCTCGCTGTCGAGCATCTCCAGTGTGCGCGCCCAGCGCCCCACCCCGGCCTCGACGCCGTCCTCGGCATGCCCGGGATGGACGATCAGGGCGAGCGCGCCCACCCTTGTCGCCGCCTCGCAGGTCTGCTGCAGGATCTTTCGGGACCCGTAGCGGACGTTGCTGCGCGGTGAGCAGACGTTGATCAGGTACGGCGCATGGACGTAGACGCCGCGCTTCGAGGCGCGCAGCCCCTTCGCCTCGGGGTGCGGCGGCGGCGCCTTCCAGCTCTGCGGGGAGGAGAGGAAGATCTGGATGCAGTCGGCGCCGAGGCTGCGGGCCTGCTGCAGCAGCTTCTCGCCCTCGAGGTGGGCGCCGACCGGCAGTCCTCTCGGCGGCATCCGGCGAGAATATGCGTCGGATGGACCCGACCAACCGCAACACCGCGCTGGCCTCGGCGATGGTCGAGGAGCTGGCCCGCTGCGGCGTGCGCCTGGCCGCGCTCTCTCCCGGCTCGCGGTCGACCCCGCTGGCGCTGGCGCTGTGGCGCCATCCCGCGATCGGGATCGAGGTGATCCTGGACGAGCGCAGCGCGGGTTTCTTCGCCCTCGGCGCCGCACTGCCCACGGGGGTGCCGGCCGTCGTGCTCTGCACCTCGGGTTCCGCTGCGGCCAACCTTCATCCGGCGGTCGTCGAGGCCGACCAGGCCGGCGTCCCGCTGATCGCGCTCACCGCCGACCGCCCTCCCGAGCTGCGGGGGATCGGCGCCGGCCAGACGATCGACCAGCTCAAGCTCT
>CAYZPZ010000114.1:0-6199 GCA_964480205.1 uncultured Conexibacteraceae bacterium | reverse complement strand
GTGAAGCCGATCCCCGAGCAGACCGCGGCGATGATCCAGAAGCGCAGCATGATCTTGGTCTCCGACCAGGCGAGCAGCTCGAAGTGGTGGTGCAGCGGCGCCATCAGCAGCACCCGGCGGCGGAAGGCCTTGAAGGTGAACACCTGTAGCGCCACCGAGAGCGCCTCGATCACGAAGATGCCGCCGGTGATGATCAGCAGGACCTCGGTCTGCGTCATCACCGCCAGCGCCCCGATCGCGCCCCCCAGGCCCAGGGAACCGGTGTCGCCCATGAAGATCGAGGCGGGGAAGGCGTTGAACCAGAGAAAGCCCACGCAGGCCCCTACCAGGCAGGCCGAGAGCAGCGCCAGGTTCTCCTGCTCGTTGGTGACGAAGGTGATCGCGGTATAGGCGAGCAGGACGATCGCGCAGCAGCCGGCCGCCAGCCCGTCGAGCCCATCGGTCAGGTTGACGGCGTTGGAGGCCCCTGCGATCACCAGGAAGATCAGGATCAGGTAGACGCCGTCGGGGATGTCGAGCTCGGCGTCGAAGATGCGCAGCTCGATCACCGACTCCAGGCCGACCTCCTCGCGGGCCACGTAATAGAGGGCCACTGCCAGGCCGAACTGGCAGAGCAGCTTCCAGCGGGCCGAGAGACCGAGCGAGCGCCGCTTGGCGAGCTTGGTGATGTCGTCGGCGAATCCGAGCGCGGCGCACCCCAGCGCCACCCCGAACACCGCCAAGCTGGCGACGTCCCGATCGGACAGCACCAGGTAGGGGACGGCGAGAGCGGTGAAGACGATCAGGCCGCCCATGGTGGGCGTCCCAGCCTTCTCGTGGTGCTCCTCGGGCCCCTCCTCGCGGATGTGCTGGCCGAACTCCTTCAGCCGCAGGTACTCGATGAAGCGCGGCCCCAGGAAGATGCAGATCAGCATCGCCGCCATCCCGGCGATCAGGACCTCTCCCATCAGCTCTCCTCGGCGAGCCGCTCGGCGATCAGCTCCAACCCGATCGCGCGCGAGCCCTTGACCAGCACGGCGTCCCGCGGCCCCAGGGCGCGGTCGAGCGCCTCAGCCGCCGCCCCGGCGTCGGCCAGGTGCTGCGCGGGGCGGTACTCGCCGGCGAGCTCGCCGACCCCGATCAGCACCTCGACGCCGCGATCGCGGGCGTGCTCTCCGATCTCGCGGTGGTAGGCGGGCGCGTCCGGGCCCAGCTCGCGCATCTCGCCGAGCACGGCGAGGCGGCGGCCCTCGACCGGCATCGCCGCCAGGTGGTCGAGCGATGCGCGCATGGAGATCGGGTTCGCGTTGTAACAGTCGTTGATCAGGATGCCGCCGTCCTTGAGCGCGACCACCTGCCCGCGCAGCGGCGAGAAGACTATCCCCGGCGCTCGCTCGGCCATCGCCTCCAGCGGCACGGCGAGAGCGATCCCCACTGCGATCGCGGCCAGCGCGTTGTCGAGGTTGTAGGCCTCGTCGAAGGGAAACTCGAAGCGAGCGATCCCGGCGGGAGTCGCGACCGTCGCCGTGGTGCGCCGCTCGGCGACCTCGATTCGCTCGGCTCGGACGTCGCCGCCCGCCCCGAAGCGCAGCACCCGCGCCGGGGCCGACAGGTGCGGCTCCAGCGCGCCCGCCTCGGCGGGCACAACGGCGGCGCCCTCGGCGTCGAGTTGGGCCAGGATCTCCGCCTTGGCGGCGGCGATCGCCTCGAGGCTGCCGAGCAGCTCGATGTGGACCGGGCCGACGTTGGTGATCACGCCCACGTCGTGCTCGGCGATCTCGGTCAGCTCCCGGATCTGTCCCGCCCCCCGCATCGCCATCTCCAGCACCAGGACCTCCGTGCCGGACTCGGCGCCGAGGATCGCCAGGGGCAAGCCGATCTCGGTGTTGTAGTTCTCGGGGCTGGCGTGGACCCTGCCCGGCAGGATCGCCTGGCAGATGTCCTTGACGGAGGTCTTCCCTGTCGAGCCGGTGATCCCCACGACCCTGGCCCCCAGCTCCCGGCGCCAGGCGCGCGCCAGCTCGGAGAGCGCGACCTGGGGCTCGTCGGCCGAGAGCACCCATCCGCGGGTGTCCCGGAGCTGCTGGGCCCGCTCGGGCTCGACCACCACCCCCCAGGCGCCGGCCTCCAAGGCGGCGCGGGCGAACTCGCCGCCGTCGGCGCGCTCGCCACGCAGCCCGAAGAAGAGCTCGCCCTCGCCGACCCGGCGCGAGTCGATCACGGCCCCCGCGGGGCCTTCCTCCCCGCCCGGCGCCACCACCACCGCCCCGGCGGCAGCGGCGATCCACTCTCCATCCATTGAGAGCATCGCTGACTCTCAGCCGCCCGCCGCCGGCGTACCGGCGAGGCGGCGGAGCTCCTCTCGGGCGACGTCACGGTCGTCGAAGGGGACCTTGCGCCCGTCCGCGAACTCCTGGCCCTGCTCGTGACCCTTGCCGGCGATCACCACGGTGTCGCCCGGCCCGGCCTGCGACAGCGCGAGTGCGATCGCCGCCCGGCGGTCGGGCTCGACCTTCACCGCGGGGTGATCCGCCCCGCCCTCGATGCCGGCCAGGATCTCGGTGATGATCGCCTCGGGCTGCTCGGAGCGTGGGTTGTCGGAGGTGACCACCGCCAGCTCGGAGAGCTCGGCGCCGGCTCGCCCCATCAGCGGACGCTTGTCGCGATCGCGGTCTCCGCCGCACCCGAACACGGAGACGACCCGTCTCGACGCGATCCGCCGCGCGGCCCGCAGCACGTTGTCCAGCGAGTCCGGGGTGTGCGCGTAATCCACGATCACCGCGAAGGGCTGGCCCTCGTCGATCGCCTCGAACCGACCCGGGACCTGCTCGGCCCGGCCGAGCGCCTCCGCGCAGGCCGCGAGGTCCAGCCCCAGTGCGTGGGCCGCCCCGAGCGCCGCCAACGCGTTGGCGACGTTGAAGTCCCCCGGGAGCGGTGTCCGCACCTCGAGCTGCCCGGCCGGCGAGAGGCAGCTGAAGGTGGCCCCCGCGGCGTCGAACGCGACCTCCCGCGCCGAGAGGTCGGCGTCGCCGCCGGCCGCCGAGAAGGTGACGCAGGCGCCGGAGCGATCCTCGGCGCCGAGGTCCGCGGCCAGCCGCCGCCCGTAGGGGTCGTCCACGTTGATCACCGAAACGCCGCCCTCGAGCTCGAGGCCGGGGGCGCCGCCCTGGGCGGTGAACAGCAGCCGCTTCGCCTCGAAGTACTCCTCCATGTCGGCGTGGAAGTCGAGGTGGTCCTGGGTGAGATTGGTGAAGATCTTGACCTCGAAGTGGATCGCGTCGGCGCGGTGCAGGGCGAGGGCGTGCGATGAGACCTCCATCGTGCAGGCGCGGTCCCCGCTCTCCAGCATTCGCGCGAAGGTGGCCTGCAGGTCGATCGCCTCCGGGGTGGTGCGCTCCACCTCCTCCACACGCCCTCCCACCACCCGCTGGACCGTGCCTAGCAGCCCGCAGGGGCGGCCGGCGTCCTCGAGCAGGTGCCGGGTGAGAAAGGCGGTGGTGGTCTTGCCGTTGGTCCCGGTGATTCCGACCACCTCCAGCTCGGCCGTGGGATCGCGGTGGAAGGCGGCCGCGATCGGCGCCATCGCCGCGCGCGAATCGGCGACCTGGACCTCGGTCGCGCCCAGCTCGAGCGGCCGCTCCACGACCAGCGCCGCCGCGCCGCGCTCCAGCGCCCGCGGGGCGAACTCGTGGCCGTCGCTGCGCTGACCGCGCACGCAGAAGAACAGCTCGCCCGGTCCCACCGCCCCGCTGTCGTAAGCGAGCCCGGCCACCTCGATCGATTCGTCCCCGCGGATCTCCGCGTCCACCCCCGCACCGCGCACCAGCTCAGCCAGCTCCATGGCGGGCGATTCTAGGTCGCCCCCCCACGGCTCCGCTGTCGTGGGGCCCGGCGGGCCCGCTCAGCGCGGCGAGACGCCGAGGTAGGGCAGCGAGAACTCGGCGATCTCGCCGAAGACCGGCGCCGCGACCTCGCTGCCGGTATGGACGTAAAGCGGTTCGTCAACCACCACGGCGACCAGCAGCTGCGGATTCTTGGCGGGCGCGAAGCCGACGAAGGATGCGACGTAGTCGGACTCCGAGTAGCTGCCGCCCTCGGCCTTCTCCGCGGTGCCGGTCTTGCCGGCGAGCGTGTAGCCGGGCACCTCCACCCCTGCTGCGGTGCCGCCGTCCTGCAGCACGCCGATCAGCATCCGACGCAGCTGGGCTGCGGTGCGGTCGCTGAACACTCGCACCGGCTCGGTCTCAGCCTCCTTCGGCTGCCCGCCGACCGACTTGACCAGCTTCGGGCGCTGCAGCAGCCCGCCGTTGGCGATCGCAGCGTAGGCGGCCGCCATCTGCATCGGGGTGACCGCGAGGCCCTGGCCGATCGGAAGGTTGCCCATCGTCGAGCCCGAGTAGTCGTCGAGCTCGGGCACGATGCCGCGCTCCTCGCCCGGGAAGTCGACGCCGGTGGGCTCCCCGAAGCCGAGCTTTCGCACCCAGGCGTCGAAGCTCTCCGCCCCGAGCTCCAATCCGATCTTGACCGCGCCCACGTTCCAGGAGCGCGCCAGGATGTCCGCGACGGTGGCGTCGATCGGCGGACGCGGCTTGGCCTCTTCGATCTCGCGGTCCGCCACCTCGATCGTCGAGGGCAGGTGGAAGCTCGTGTTCGGGGAAACGACCCCCTCCTCCAGTGCCGCACCGACCGTGAAGGCCTTGAAGGTGGAGCCCGGCTCGTAGGTGAGGCCGGTGGCGCGGTTGACCAGCTGCTCGTCAGATGCCTCATCCAGCTCGCCTGGGTCGAAGGCCGGCCAGTTGGCGATCGCGAGCAACTCGGCGTCCCCGGGGTCCATCACCAGCGCGGTTGCGCCGGTGGCCTCGTGATGCTGGGCGGCTTCGGACAGCGCCTGCTCGGTGGCGGCCTGGATCGCCGCGTCGATCGTCACCTGGACGTCGTCGCCCACGCTCGGAGGCGTCACCGTCTCGAAGCTGATCGGCGCCCCACGCGCGTCGTGGACCACCTCCTGCACCCCACCCGCGCCGCCCAGGGTCTCGTCCTCGGACTGCTCGAGCCCGGTCAACCCCTGGTTCTCGGCGCCGACCGCGCCGACCACCTGAGCGGCCAGCTCTCCCTGCGGATAGAGCCGGCGCGTATCGGGCAGGGTGGAGATCCCCTCTATCTCGAGGCGCTCCACCGCCTCGGCCTGCTTCGGGCTGACCTTGTGAGCGAGATAGGCGAAGCCCGATTGGCGATCGAGCAGGGCCTCGGCCAGCTCCGACTCGCTCACCGGCAGCACCTGCGCGAGCCTGCGCGCCGTCCCCTCGGGGTCGGGCACCTGGTAGGGGGTGGCGATCACGGTGGCGGCGTCCTCGGAGACCGCCAGCACCTTGCCGCTTCGGTCCAGCACCCGGCCGCGCTCACCGGGCACCTCCAGCTCCCTGACCTGCTGGCTGCGCGCGTCGGCCCGCAACTCGCCTCCGCGGACCCCCTGAAGCCAGGCGGCGCGGGCCAGGGCGACGCTGAAGATCAGAACGAACAGGCAGAAGATCAGGCCCAGGCGCCGGTCGATCAGCCGCATCGCCTCGGCCCTCGCCTAGAGGCCCACCCCACCGGACCCGGCCCCGCCTTCGGAGGATGGGGCCGGCGCGGCCGTTGACGGCGGCTGTGCGGGCGAGTCCGCCCCGCTTGGCGGCGTGCTCGGCTCGGTCGAGGCCTGCTCGGTCGAGGCCTGCTCGAAGGCGTCCGTCTGAGCGGTGGCCGTCGCCTGCGCCGGCGAGGCGGTGAGCACGGTCTCGTTGCTGAGCAGCTTCGCGAGCCGGTCGAAGTCCGAGCCGTCCGCCTTCAGGTAGGCGATCTCGGTGGCCTCGGGCGTGGCCAGGCCCATGCGCCCCGCCGCCGCCTCCACCTCGCTCGCCGAGAGGCGCTCGGCGAGCTCGGCGCGCAGCGCCGAGTTGGCGCGCTCCATCTCCTCGATCTGCAGGGAGATGCGCCCCGACCCGGAGTTGAGGCTGAGGCTGATCACGTTGAGCGCGACGATCCCGCCGAGCAGGGCGCAGAGCACCGCTATCCAGCCGCGGCCCCGGGTAAGGCGAACGATCAGCGAGGAGTCGGAGAGATCACGCACGGCGCCGGCGGTGCGCACCGCGGCCGTCGGGATCAGAGCGGCGCCGGCCAGCGCCGGCGCCCGGGCGGGAGTCGGTCGGGGCGAGGAGCGCCGGGCGGGAGCGCGACGCGAGCG
>CAYZPZ010000113.1:0-6275 GCA_964480205.1 uncultured Conexibacteraceae bacterium | reverse complement strand
CGTAGGGGGTGACGTCGAAGGGCTCGTCCTCGGAGACGCCGGCCCAGGGATCGCCGGTGACATTGCGCATCGTGTTGCCGCAGCCCTCCCGCGAGGAGAGCCCCACCGAGCTGATCTTGCGGATCAGCTCCGCGGTGTCGGCGAGGGGGACGTGGTGGATCTGGATGTTCTGGCGGGTGGTGATGTGGCCCTTGTTGAGGGGCGCGAAGCGCTCGATCACCTCGGCGAACTTCTCCAGCTGCTCGGGGCTGACTCCGCCGAAGGGCAGCTTCACCCGGATCATCTGCACGTCGGGCTGGCGCTGCCCGTAGACGCCCTGCTTGAGGCGGAAGCCGATGAACTGCTCCTCGGTCTGCTCGCCGCGCAGGAAGCGCGCCGCCTCGGTGTCGAAGTCGTCGAACTCGCGCTCGAGGACCGGGATCACGTGCCCGGGCACGTTCTCGTAGACCTCGGGGTTCTCGAGCGAGCCGCGCTTGCCCTTGCCGCGCTGCTTCTTGCTCAGATCCTGGTCGAGCTCGGCCGCTACGTCCTTGCGGGCCGCGGTCTTGTTCTTGTCCTTGGGCGGGGCGGAGACGGGCTCCATCGTCAATCAGCTCCCTTCGGGGAACGAGGTCCTCTGCCTGGCGGCCTGGCCCGCCAATCTAGCAAACCTGATCGGGTTTAGGGTAATTACTCGGGGAGGACTAGCTGTACTTGTCCCAGGCCCTCATGTAGGGGGTCGGGTCCATGAACGAGCCGCCCTCGTACCAGCCCGGGTCCGACCACATCTCGAAGTGCAGGTGGCAGCCGCTGGAGCTGCCCGTGTTGCCGACCGAGCCGATTGGCTGGCCGGTCATCACGATCTGGCCGACGGTCAGCGCGGGGCGATAGGCGAGGTGCATGTAGACGTGGTCGATGCCGCTGCTCACGGTGTCGATCACCACGTAGTAGCCGGCACCGCCCGCCTGGTAGGAGTTGACTTGGACCGTGCCGCCCTGGGCCGCGACCAGCTTGGTTCCGCACCTGGCCGAGATGTCCTGACCCTGGTGGGTGTGGTCGCCGCGCGGGGCGCCGATGCCGTCGCCGTAGGTGTGGTTGCCGCGCACCGGGAAGATGTGATCGAAGAGGCCGAAGTTGAACGGGCGCTTCTTCTTCCCCTTCCTGCCCTTCTTCCCCTTCTTGGCCGACGAGCGGGTCCGCAGCATTCGCTTGTACTTCCTGGCGAGCGGGATCGGCTTGCCGCTGGCCCCGCGAACCAGGAAGCGGAACTTGCCCCGAAGCAGATTGCCGTCGGCGTCCAGACCGTCGAAGGGGACCGCGGTCTTGTGGTTCGGCTGCACGCCCTTCACCGGGATCGCGCGGACGAGCTGGCCGCTCTTCAGCCGCAGGACGTCGATGCGAACGTCGATCGGACGCTTGGCCGCGACCTTGAGCACGAAGCGGGGCTTCTTCAGGCCGAAGTAGTAGGCCTTCCCCGGCTTGACCTGCGCCATCGTGAGCCGCGCGCCCTTGGGGGTGGCGGCGGGCTGCGCCGGCGCGGCGGCCTCGGCCGTGTCGCCGGTCTGCGCGAGGGCGGGCGAGGCAGCGCTCAGGGCCAGAGCGCAGGCCGCGACCGCCCCGATCACGGTGCGCCCGTAGGTCCTCGGCTTTGTTCGCGCGTCGCTCAAAATTCCCGATTCGCCTGCGGGGTTAGCTGTCGGGCTCGCGCTGACGCGCTTCCGAGCTACTGGCTTCGGATTCGCCCCGTGGACCTATGTCCTCTGGGTCCCCCGCTCCCGAGCGCCTGGGCGGCCGGGATTCGGCGCGGGAAGCCTAGCGCAGTTGGCGGCGAATGTGAGCGGATGTTTGTAAATCGCCCGGGGCCGAAGAACATCAACGCAAGAGCCCGGCGGCCTCGCGTGCCGGTTCCTCGCGCAGGAAGGAGTCGATCCGGATCACTTTCTCGCCGCGGAACGTCCAGAGATGGAAGTAGTCCATGGACACCGGAACGCGGCTGTCCTGTCCGGTTCCGGTCTGCTTGACCGCAACGAGCACGCTGTCGCCGGATCCCGTGAAGGACTCGGCGGCCATGCTCATCGACTCCCAGGGCTCCAGGAACTTCCTCGTGTAGGAGCTGATCTCCTCGACCCCGACGTAGGCGCCGCCCTCGGGAATCTCGGGATCGACCACCAGGATCGCGTTCTCCTCGAGCAACCCGAACCACGCGGCGAAGTCGCCCTGTTCCCAGGCGCGATAGACGGCCCTCAGCACTTCGACTCTCTCGCCCGTCATCCCGACTCAGTATCGCGCTGTATGAATTGACCCGTGGCCGAGATCCCGGTCATCTCTGGCGAGGCGGTGCTCGCGGCGGTTGAGCCGGCGGCCGCCGTGGAGCGGACCCGCGAGGCCTTCGAGCGCCATGCCCGCGGCGAGTGGGAGATGCCGGCGAAGGTCTACGTGGACGCGCCGCCCAACGGCGACTTCCGCGCGATGCCCGCGCGCGGCGAGGGCCTGGCGATCCTCAAGTGGGTCACGTCCTTCCCGGGCAACAGCGCCCGGGGGCTGCCCGTCGTGCGCGGCATGGTGCTGCTCTCGGACGCCGGCACCGGGCAGGAGCTCGCAGTGGTCGAGTGCGCCTCGGTCACCTCGCTTCGCACCGGTGGCGCGGCCGCGGTCTCGGCGCAGGTCCTTGCGCGGGAGGGGGCGGCGACGGTCGGGCTGATCGGCTGCGGCGTCAACGGCGCCTGGGCGGCGCGCTGTCTCGCAGCCGCCGGTTATCGCGACGGCGTCTGCGCCGATCGTCGCGCCGACGCCGCCGAGGCGCTGGCGGGCGAGCTGGGCTGGCGTGCCGGAAGCCCCGAGCAGGCGGCGGCCCAGGACGTGGTGGTGACGGTCACACCCGGCGACGAGCCCGTGATTCGGCGCGAGCACCTGCGGCCGGGTCAGCATCTGGCGGCGCTCGGCGCCGACGCCCACGGCAAGGCCGAGCTCGAGCTGGAGGCGATCTCGGCCTGCCGGCTGTTCTGCGATGAGTGGGAGCAGGCGAGCGCCGGTGGCGAGCTGGCCCACGCGGTGGAGGCCGGCGCGGTCGCGGCCGAGGACGTGACCCAGCTCGGCGAGGTGCTGGTCGGCGCGGCGGAGGGGCGCCGCTCGCCCGAGGAGATCACGCTGTTCGATTCCACCGGTCTCGCGATCCAGGACCTGGCGATCGTGCGGGCGGTCTATGAGGCATGGAAGGAGGGGCGCCTCGAGGCGCCCCTCGTCTCCCTTTAGGCGGGCCTCCCCGCCTCTCCTCCCTCGAGCTCAGTCGACGTCGGTGCCCTCGATCAGGAAGGCCACGCGCACGTGCGCTCGCCACTCATCGAGGTTCTCTCCGCGAAGCCCGGTCGAGACGACGTCGATGGCGCGGATGTTCCGAAGCGATGACTGTGCCTGCTTGAGGGCCTGCTGCGCTGCATCGTCGGAGGACTTCTTGGAGCTTCCGACCAGCTCGATGATCTTGACGACTGCCACTGGTCCCTCCTTGGGATATCAAGGCCAGCTACAGCCCGGGTTTCTATTACATGTGGGGGGTCGTCACAAGCGCGAAGGCGCCGCCCCCAACCATGGACGTCCCGCGCGCCCCCCTTATCGGGGGGCACCAGGGACGTTCACTGCGCGGTCCGCACATTTGCCCGCCCTGGGCGCTATACGCCCCAGGGAGGAACGTTCGCTGCGCCGGGCTGGATCTGACGGGCGCCGATTCCCTCGGCGAGCGCCGCTCGCTGCCAGGGATTGCCGCCGCCCCCGGGCTCGGGCGGGGGCGCAGTCTCGACCAGGAACTGCTCCAGCGCAGCCGCGATCGCAGCGGCCTCCTCGGGCGTGGTTCCGGGGGCGCTGACCTCGATCTGCGGCCTCGGGGGCGTGTGCTTGCCGTTGCGACCGGGCATCGCTTCAATCTACTTCGCCGTCAGACGCCCCCGGCCTTCCCTTCACCCGGAATCGGATGTCGGTGTCCGCGGCGGTCTCGACCACCCGGGTCCGCTCCAACTCCACCCGCCCGAGATCGAGCCCATCGAACAGGCTCACCCCCCGTCCGAGGAGCAGCGGCACGACGCCGACCCCGAGCTCGTCGACGACGCCGGCCCGCAGGGCCTGGCGCGTGACGTCGGCGCCGATCACGACGACGTCTCCCTCACCGGCGGCCCGCCGAGCGCGCGAGACCGCGGCCTCGATGCGCTCGTCCAGGAAGGTGACCGAGAGCCGCTCGTTCTGTCCCTTCGGGGGCTCGGCCGGTGGGTGGTGGGTAAGGACGAAGATCGGCACCTGGAACTCGTAGCCGGTCAGGTCGCCGTCGGCCATGTCGTAGGAGCGCCGTCCCAGGATCACGGCGCCCGTGCGGTCGATCGCCTCGGCGACGACCTCGTTCTCCTCCATCCGGTCGATGTCCGGGTACAGGCTCGAGGAGTCGCCGTCGCGGTCGGCGACGAAGCCGTCGACCGACATCCGCATGCCGACGACGACTTTCCCCATCCCTACAGCGGGATGTTCCCGTGCTTGCGTTTGGGCTGCTCGACCCGCTTGGTCTGCAGGGTGCGCAGGGCGCGGATCAGCTTGGGACGGGTCTGGTGGGGCTCGATCACGTCGTCGAGGTAGCCGCGCTCGGCGGCCGAGTAGGGGTTGGCGAAGTGCGCCTTGTAGTCGTCGATCAGCTTGGCGCGGCGCTCGTCGGGGGTGGGGGAGGAGGCGATGTCCTTGCGGTAGATGATGTTGACCGCGCCCTCCGGCCCCATCACCGCCACCTCGGCGGTGGGCCAGGCGAAATTGAAGTCGGCCAGCATGTGCTTTGAGTTCATGACGTCGTAGGCGCCGCCGTATGCCTTGCGGGTGACGACCGTCAGCTTCGGCACCGTGGCCTCAGTGAAGGCGTAGAGCAGCTTCGCGCCGTGGCGGATGATCCCGCCCCACTCCTGCGAGGTGCCGGGCAGAAAGCCGGGGACGTCGGTGAAGGTGAGCAGCGGCACGTTGAAGGCGTCGCAGGTGCGCACGAACCGGGCCGCCTTCTCCGAGGACTCGATGTCAAGCACCCCGGCCAGGTGCTTGGGCTGGTTGCCGACCACCCCGACGGGATGGCCGTCGAGGCGCGAGAAGCCGCAGATGATGTTCTGGGCGAAGTGCTCGTGGACCTCGAAGAACTCGCCGTCGTCGACGATCCGCGCGACCACTTCGCGCATGTCGTAGGGCTTCTGGGGATCGTCGGGGACGATCGAGTCCAGCTCGGGGTCCTCGCGGTCGGGGTCGTCGTGCGGCTCCACCCGGGGCGGCAGCTCGAGGTTGTTGAGCGGCAGGAAGCTCATCAGGTAGCGCACGTCCTCCAGGCAGCTCTCCTCGTCGTCGGAGGCGAAGTGGGCGACGCCGGACTTGGCGTTGTGGCTCATCGCCCCGCCCAGGTCCTCGAAGCCGACTTCCTCGCCGGTGACGGTCTTGATCACCTCGGGGCCGGTGATGAACATGTGCGAGGTCTCCTTGACCATGAAGATGAAGTCGGTCATGGCAGGCGAGTAGACGGCACCGCCCGCACAAGGGCCCATGACCAGGCTGATCTGGGGGATCACCCCCGAGCACTGCACGTTGCGCACGAAGACGTCCCCGTAGGCGCCGAGCGAGACCACACCCTCCTGGATCCGCGCCCCGCCCGAGTCGTTGATCCCGATCACCGGGGCCCCCACCTTGGCGGCGAGGTCCATCACCTTGCACATCTTCTCGGCCATCACCTCCCCGAGCGAGCCACCGAAGACTGTGAAGTCCTGGCTGAAGACGAACACCGTGCGCCCGTCGATCGTGCCGTAGCCGGTGACCACCGCGTCCCCGTAGGGCCGGCGCTTGTCCATCTCGAACTCGTGGGTGCGGTGGCGGACGAAGGCGTCGAGCTCCTCGAAGGAGCCGGGGTCGAGCAGCTTCTCGATCCGCTCGCGCGCCGTCAGCTTGCCCTTGGCGTGCTGCTTCTCGACCGCCTCGTCGGAGGCCGACTGGATCGCCGCCCCGCGCAGCTCGCGCAGGTACTCGAGCTTCTCGTCGTGGGTGACCGGGTTGCGCTCGCGCATCGGAGGCGCGGGATTCTATGGAGCCGGCTCAGGCGCTGCCGAACGGCTGCCGCCGCGGCTCGGCCAGGTCGTCGAGAATCCGCTCCAGATCGTCGACGACCAGGCCCGAGTCCGCCCCGGCGCGGACGACGACGCGCGTGCCGAACCCCTTCTCGGCCATCGTCACCTCGGCCCCTTCGACCTCGGCCACCAGCTCGGCCAGTTCGGGCTGCGACTTCATCAACGTCCGCGACG
>CAYZPZ010000112.1:0-6340 GCA_964480205.1 uncultured Conexibacteraceae bacterium | reverse complement strand
CGGCACCGCCGCCGCCGGCGTTGCCGCTGCCGCTGCCGGCCGCGCACGCCGCCGAGGAGGAGGGCCGCGGGTCCTCGAGCAGCAGCTCGACATTGCGCTCCTCGACGGTGCCCTGGCCCCCCGTCCCGGGCCCGGCCTGCGGGTCGTTGTAGGAGAGGGTGCGGGAGATCGAGGCCAGCTCTCCCACGCCGAGGGCGCCCACGTTGGCCTCGTCCGCGCCGGTCGCGGGGTCGTCGCCCGGCGGCGCCGTGGCGGGAGCGGCCGTGTCGATCACCGTCCCCATGATCGAGAGAGTGCCGTCGCAGTTGTCCATCACCTCCAGCAGCCGGCTCTGCGGCGGCCAGTCGATCAGCGAGGCGGTCTCGATCCCCCAGAAGCCGCCGGGGCCGTCGGGGGCCGGGAACTCGGCCAGCGACTGCTCGTGGGTGTGGCCGGCCACGTAGGTGATCGCGTTCGGGTACTGCTGCAGCAGGGCCGCGAGGTCATCGCCGAAGTGAAGCGGGGTGGAGTCACGGGGATCCCGGTCACAGCCAGGGTTGAGGTCGTGGCCGTGCGCGTCGTCGACGGTGCAGTCCGGCGGCGTCTCATCGGGCACGTCGCAGTCGAGGCTGCGAACCGGGTGATGGCCGAAGACGACGATCAGCTTGCCCGCTGCCTGGGCGGCGTCGAGCTCTCTCACCAGCCACTGCCACTGCGGGTCGTCGATGTTGCCGCTGGCCGACGGCCCCGTGACGCCGCCCTCGCAGAGGGTGTCCAGACCGATCATCCTGAATCCGCGCAGGTCGAAGGCGTAATAGCCGGCGGCGCCCTCGGAGGCGGCCTGCTCACCGGGATCGACGTGCGCGAAGCCGTGCTCGTCGGCCTGGAACCCGGTGTCGTGGAGCTGCTTGAACTGGGCCTTGTCCACGTACTGCCGGTCGGGGTCGGGAGGCACCAGCATGAACTGGGTCGGGTCGAGGTCGTCGATGTCGAGGGTGGGAGGTGTGCCGCCGGTCAGGTTGGGCAGGCTCAGCACCGGCACCAGGGGCTTGATGCAGCCCACTCCCACCGCCTCGAAGGGCGCGATCGCCTTCTGGTTGCCCTGGGCCAGCGCGTCGTGGTTGCCGATGGCCACGTAGGAGGGGACGCCGCCGCCGTCGCCGTAGCGCAGGCCGGTCGCCTCGAACGGCTCCTGGGCGCGGTCCATGAGGCCGGGATACACGGGCCAGTCCGCCCAGATCCCGCCGGGGTCGTTGGGGTCGTAGAACTGGTTCAGGTCCCCGGTGAAGCCGAGCGGGAAGTTGCGCTTGTCCTGGACTCCGGCGTAGTTGCGGGGGTCGGCCAGGTGGGGGTTGACCGGGCCGATTCCGGCCGGGCAGGAGGAGAAGTCGCTGATGCCGCTGTTGGGATCGAGCGGCCCGCCCTCCAGCAGCCTCACCACCCACTCGGTCTCGTTGAGATGCTGGTTGTCGGCGAGGTCTCCGGTCATCAGGGTCGCGTCCATGCGGGCCGGAGGTCGCCCGCCACCCTGGCTGTGGGGGCTGGCGTCCGTGTATCGGTTGACCTGGCGGATGCCGAGCTCGGCGCCGTGGGCCACCAGGGCCTCCTGGGGCCGCCACGCGGCCGAGACCGCGTTCGGGAACGGCGGGTCGGCGGCGGCGTCGAGGAACTCGACCCGCGCCGGCGATTCCTCGTCGGAGACCTGGAAGTCGGTGAGATGGCCGAGGTAGAGCATCGAGAGGCGGCGGTCGGCGCGGCCGGGCCGGGCGGCCGCGAGCTCCTCGCGCACGACCCTCGCGTCACCCGGGCCCAGTGAGAGCTGCTGGAAGCCCTCCGCCGGGTCCCCTCCCTGGATCGTCTGCTCCAGGGTGGTGTGCCCGAGCGTGTCCGACCCCGGCTCGTGGCTGCGGGCTCGGGGCCCATCGGAGGCGCCCGCCTGAGGCGAGTGCGGCCCGGCGTGGGAGTGCGCCTCGCCCCCGTGGTCGTGCGGGCTCTCGCCCCCGTAGGGCGTGAAATCGTCCCCGCTCGAATGCTCGTGTCCGTGGGCAGGGGGGCCGTCGCTCTCCCCTGATGCCCCATCGGGCAGCGAGATCCCACTCGAGCCGGTCCCCGCCTCGAGTGGGAGGGGCGAGGCGCCTCCGGCGACGGCCCCTGCCGGCACCGCCATCGCCAGGACTCCGGCGCTCACGAGCAGCCTCCCCCAAGGGAGCGCTCGCTCGGCGCGCCTGCGGCGGCCGCCTCGGCTGCCCGTCGTACCCATACCTCGGCGACGCTAACACGGGAGCCGGCTACGGGCGCCGATCCACCCATTCACCTCCCCACCCGGCCGGAATCAGCGCGGCTGACGCACCTCCGAAGGACTGGGCAGGTAGAGATCGGTGCCGCAGCGGGGGCAGACCTGGACGTAGAGCTTCAGCACCTTGCTGCAGGTCGGGCAGCGGCGCTCGGGCTCCTCGCGCTCGGAGCGGTAGAGGATCACCGCGAGCAGGCCGAAGATCGGGATCACCGTCCCCACGATCCCCCAGATGAAGAAGGAGCTCCCCTTGGCGCGGCCGACGATGGCGGTGGCCAGGCCGAAGCTGAGGGCGATGACCGCGTAGGCGATGCCGTCCATCGGCTCGCTAGCGGAGGCCTGTGACGTCGAGGGCCTCGTCGGCGTCCGAGAATCCCTTCCGGTAGATGACCTTGCCGTCTCGCACCACGTACAGCTCCGAGTGCCGTTCGTCGAGTTCCATCCCGGTCTTGGTCCGGCCGCGCTCGCGGATGAACGCGATCACTCGTCCCTCGCCCGCGTCGATCACCTCGTCCAGCTCGATCACCCAGGTCTCCCAGATGTCCGCCCAAGCCCTCATGTGGCGCATGACCGCGTCGCGTCCGCGTGAGACCTCCCCGTCCGGGATGTTGGTCCCGTCCCATTCCACGTCCGGATCCAAGGCGGCGAGCGCCTCTTCTCCGTCGTTGCGCAGAAACGCCTCGAGCATGCCGCGAACGACCGCCACGTTCCGGTCCGACATCGCTAGTCGAAGTCTAGGCCCCGGCCCCGAAACCGGCGATTAGCGGATCGGGCGATGGCTGCCGCCGCCCTGGTACTCCTCGGCGCGCAGCGGGCGGGGGTGGCCGATCGAGCCGACCTCGCTCAGGTCGCGGGCGAAGGGCAGGCTGACCGTCCAGTCGATCACCGCCCGCAGCTTGCGGAACAGGCCGGGGATCTGGCTGAGGTGGTAGCTGCGCGCCATCCACCAGGCGAGGAAGCCCGAGAAGGTCCGACCGCCCACGCGGCCCACCGCCTTGTAGCGGCCGAGGTTGACGAAGGCGGTCTTGCTCGAGTAGCGGTAGCGCTCCAGCGCGCCCCCGCGCAGGGAGCAGGCGAGATTGCGGGCCACCACCCGGGCCTGGCGGATACCGTGCTGGGCGGTCGGCGGCGCGAAGCCGCCGCGTGGATCGGGCACCGCGGCGCAGTCGCCCAGCGCCCAGACTCCGTCCATTCCCTGCACCCGAAGCTGCTCGTCCACCTGGACCCGGCCTCGCTCGTCGAGCGGCACCGAGAGCCCGCCGAGGCTCGGGTGCGGCTTCACGCCCGCGGTCCAGACCACCGTCCTGGTGGGGATCGTCTCCCCGGTCGAGAGTTTGGCGCTGTCGGCGTCCACAGACTCGAGGGTGGTCCCGAGCCGGACCTCGATCCCGCGCCCGCGCAGCTCACGCACCGCGTAGTCGGCGAGCCCCTCGTCGATCTCGGGCAGGACGCGGTCGGTGGCCTCGACCAGGATCCAGCGCATGCCGTGCAGCCGCGCCCGGGGGTAACGGTCCATCGCGTCGGCGGCGAAGTCCTGCAGCTCAGCCAGCGCCTCCAGCCCCGCGTAGCCGCCGCCGACGAAGACGTAGGTGAGAAGCTGCTCGCGGTGCTCGCGGCTCTCGCTGGCGTTGGCGAGCTCGAGCGTCTCGATCACGTGGTTTCGCAGCCAGATCGCGTCGGCGAGCGTCTTGAAACCGATCGCGTGGCGGTCCAGACCGGGGACCGGCACGGTGCGAGAGACGGAGCCGACCGAGAGCACCAGCTGGTCGTAGCGGAGCTCCTCGGGGTCGCCCTCGTGGGGACGCAGCTCGACGGTGCGCGCGGCCGGGTCGTGCGCAGTGATCGCCCCCATGCGCAGGTAGGTGCGGTCGAGCATCTCCCGCAGCGGGGTGACCACGTGCCGCGGCTCGAGCATCCCCGCCGCCGCCTCGGGCAGGAACGGCGTGTAGAGCATGAAGTTGACGTCGTTCACCAGCATCAGCCGCGCCGACTGCTTCGGCAGCAGCCCCTCCAGCTGGCGGGCGCAGTTCGCGCCGGCGAAGCCGCCCCCGGCGATGACGACGTTCCAGGCCACGCCCTGAGTATGGCCGCCCCGGAGGCCCTTGTAACAATTCGTTACAAGCGGCTCAAGCGCCGAGCTGCTCGCGGATCAGGCGCTGGACCTCGGCGCCGTCGGCGCGGCCCTTGGTCTCGCGCATCACCACGCCCATGATCCGCCCCGCGGCCTTGGCATTGCCGCCGCGCACCGCCTCCGCGGCCTCCGGCTCGGCCTCGATCGCATCCGCGACGATCCTCTCCAGCTCGCCCGTGTCGGAGATCTGGGCGAGGCCCTCGCGCTCCACGATCTCCGCGGGATCGCCGCCCTCGGCGACCAGCTTGGCGAGCACCTCCTTGCCCGAGCCGTGGGAGATGGTCTTCCCCTCGACCAGGCCGGCGAGCGACGCGACCGCCTCCGGGCTCGCCTTGGATGCCAGCGGATCCTCCTGCCCGGCCTGGCGCAGGGTCGCGACCAGCTCGCCCGTGACCCAGTTGGCGATCGCCTTCGCCGAAGGGCCGCCGTCCGGCCCGGCGGCGGCCAGCGCCCGCTCGAAGTACTCGCCGTAGGAGGCCTGGAAGGCCAGAGTCGACGCGGCCTCCGCGGAGAGCCCCACCTCCGACAGGTAGCGCTCGCGGCGCTGGGCCGGCAACTCCGGCAGCGCCTCGCGGGCTCGGTCCGTCATTTCCTCGGTCGGGGCGACCGGGACCAGATCGGGCTCGGGAAAGTAGCGATAGTCGTGCGCGTACTCCTTGGAGCGAAGCTGCGTCAGCGAGCCGTCCTCGGGATGGAAGTGCAGCGTCTCCTGGGTCACCTCCTGACCGGTCTCCAGCAGCTCGCGCTGACGCTCCAGCTCGGCGTCGATTCCCCGCTCCAGGAAGCGGAAGCTGTTCATGTTCTTGAGCTCGGTCTTGACGCCCAACTCCTCGGAGCCGGCCGGACGCAGGGAGATGTTGCCGTCGACCCGCAGGCTCCCCTCCTCCATGTTGACGTCGGAGACGCCGAGTTGGCGGAGCGTGGTGCGCAGCAGCTGTGCCCACTCCCGAGCCTGGGCGCCGCTGCGGATGTCGGGCTCGGTGACGATCTCGACCAGGGGAGTTCCGCCGCGGTTGAAGTCCACCAGCGAGGAGCCTGAGCCGTGGATCCGACCGGACTCGCCGACGTGGCTGAGCTTGGCGGCGTCCTCCTCGAGGTGGGCGCGGTGGATGCGGACGTCGCCGAGGCGACCGCCGGTGGCGAGCGGCAGGTCGTACTGGCTGATCTGGTAGCCCTTGGGCAGGTCCGGATAGAAGTAGTTCTTGCGGGCGAAGACCGACCGCGGCGCGATCTCGCACTCAAGGGCGGCGGCGATCATCAGCGCGTAGTGGATCGCCTGCTCATTGATGGTCGGCAGGGTCCCCGGGTGGCCGAGGCAGACCGGGCAGGTGTGCAGGTTGGGCTCGTCGCCGAAGCTGAGCTCGCAGGCGCAGAACATCTTGGTGCGGGTGGAGAGCTGGACGTGGATCTCCAGCCCGATCACGGGCTCATAGCCGGGGACCGCCATCAGCCGGCCTCCCCGATTCCCGGCGGGACCCGGTCGAAGCCGATCGCGCGCTCCAGCGCGTAGGCGGCGTCGAGCATCCGGTTCTCGCTGAAGGCGGGGCCCGCGATCTGGAATCCGACCGGCAGCTCCCTCCCTCCCCCGTCGGGCTGAGCCATCCCGCTCGGGATCGAGATCGCCGGGATCCCCGCCAGCGGCATCGGCACCGTGCAGTAGTCGGACAGGTACATCGCCAGCGGGTCGGCGGTGCGGGCGCCGAGCTCGAAGGCGACGGTCGGCGAGGTCGGCGCGACCACGAAGTCGAAGCGCTCAAACGCCTTGGCGAAGTCCTCGGCGATCTTGGTGCGGACCCGCTGGGCGCGCCCGTAGTAGGCCTCGTAGTAGCCGGAGGAGAGCGCGTAGGTGCCGAGCATGATCCGCCGCTTGACCTCGGGTCCGAAGCCATCGTGGCGGGTGCCCTCGTACATCTCGGTCAGATCCTCCGCCTCCGTGC